>DLCS01000046.1:0-666 GCA_002480735.1 Bacillaceae bacterium UBA7792
TAATATTAACTACTACCCGTTTGTTGGTTTAGCTCTATCAGCACCGATGTTGATTGGACTCTTTTTTGTAGGTCCATTTGTTGAGAAATTTGGAAAAAGAAATGTGGTTCTGGCTGGCTGCTTTCTCTTTTTAACAGGTTTCTTTATTCGAATGATTGACCCAACAAGTTTAATCCCATTTCTAGTTGGGTCCGCGATTGGTGGGCTTGGGGCGATGCCAGGCTTAGCTCTTACTGTGGCCATGGTCAATGATACCGTCGAATACGGGGACTGGCGCTTCAAGACACGGACAGAAGGCCTGATTAATAGTGCCGCAAGCTTTGGGATGAAGGTCGGATCGGGTCTTGGCTTGGCCCTTATCGGTTGGCTCTTAGCTTTCGGTGGATATGTAGGAGGACTTTCGGAGCAAACACCACTTGCTAATCAAATGATCATCGCATTAAATATTTATGTACCAATGACCTTTGTGATCATCCAAATGATTCTCCTATTTTTCTTTAAGATTGACAAGCTATATCCTACCATTCTAGCCGAGCTTCAAGAGAGAAAGGATATTAGTTAAGGAGAGTTGTTTTATCTCGAATGGTGAGGAAAGTATCTCTGCTTACAGTTGTAGAAATAAGGCTCCGAGTGGCAAAGGAATACATAGCCCATGCGTTTTGTATG
>DLCS01000046.1:851-3584 GCA_002480735.1 Bacillaceae bacterium UBA7792
TTAATTTCCATTTTGCAAAACCATTCCATCACTCATTTTGATGACATGGTCAGCATATGAAAGCATTTCTTCATCATGGGTCACCATTAATGTAGTAATGTTTAACGTTTTAGTTATTTCTCGGATTAGCGCCATCACATCTTTAGACCTTTTTGAGTCCAAACTGGCCGTTGGTTCATCAGCGAAGAGGACTTTAGGTTTATGGATAATTGCACGAGCGATGGCCACCCGTTGTTTTTCTCCGCCCGATAGTGAAGCTGGATAAGCATCTTTCCGATGTTCCATTTCAACTAATTTCAGTATTCGATTGACTTCCCTTTTCTGTTCATTTTTGCTTAATGTTGATTCGGCAACATCTAGCATGAGTATTAATTGTTCTTCAACTGTGAGAAAGGGAACAAGATGTGAAAATTGAAAGACAAATCCAAATTGAGTTGCTCGTATTTTTCGAACCTGTTCGGAATTCATGGCAGTCAGATTTTGTCCATCGAATAGAACCTGCCCGTTTGATGCGGGCTGAAGTCCTGCAGCAATTGTCAAGAGTGTACTTTTGCCAGAGCCGGAGGCACCTACTAATGCGGTTAACTCACCTGACTTCAGAGAAAGGTTGATTCCTTTTAGTATATCTTCCTTTAATTCGCCGTTAGTAAACGTTTTTCTTACTTTATCAAGTGTAAATATGGTCATATTAAACCTCTCCTTGTTGTATCGCTTGTAGCGGTTCGACTTTTTTTATTTGTAAACCTGAGAGCGTAGCTCCAATAAAGCCAATAATTAGGAAGACGACTGATAATTGAACGATTGTTTCAAAAGTTAAACTGAAAGGCATTCCTTGAGGTGCTATTTTCCCAAAGACTTGACTGAATGAAATAGACATAATAAGGGCGATGACAGTAATAAAAATCATTTGTGTCCACATCATTTTGAATAGTTTACCTGTTTTTATTCCAATGGCTTTTAAAATACCGTATAAGCCCATTTTTTGAACATTCATCATGTAGAAGAAGATAGCAAACAGCATTCCGCTAATTACAACTAAGAACCAGACAATCATATTTAAAGACATTTGTTCAGCACTATAACTAGGAATAGTATTGAGAAATTCCTTTTTCGAAAAGGATTGTAAGGCTGTCAATTCTTGGGGGGCTTCTTCTCCAGGTAAAAATAATAATTGCATCTCTTCCACACGATAAATTTCTTGATAATCCTCCATATTTATATAAGCGACAGGGGTATGACTGAATTTTTTCTGCTCGACAAAACCCTTTACGATAAATTTGCCACTGAATTGATTGTTCGTTAAGGTATCGCCAATTTTTACACCCTCGTTTTCCAAAGAGCGATCCAATAAGATTTCTCCTCGATTAACATTTGCAAACCATTTTGAATTAGTTGAAGCTACAAAAGCAACACTCCGCTGCTTATCAGTGCTATCATTCAAAAATCCCATTTGTATGGAAAATGCTACAGCATCTTTTTGTCTATTTAGCATGGTTTCTTGAGTATGGCTATCTATTCTTGAGAGATTAAAGGTTTGGTCCGAATCTTTCGTCATAAAAAATTGCCCATTTGGTAAATCCTTAATCAATGCAGCATTATCTTGGGACAATCCATTTGCTAAACCAGAAATAATAAAGGTGAGTAAACTTACGAGAAAAATAATAGAACCTAGAATCAAAAACCTCACTTTATTTTTCTTCATTTCTTTCCAGGCGAGTCTCATCATTCATTTCCTCCCATCTCTATTTGACATCCTTAGAGTAAGACTTGAATATGAACGGATGATGAACAGTTGAAAATTTTTTTGAGAATTTGGGACGACCTCAAATCAAAAAAACAGTTAATCCATTAGGACTACCTGTTTTTCTAATAATGCTAGCTATTATTCTTAATTGTCACCTGTGATTTAAAAACGACATTCCCATTGGTTTGATTGACACCATCGATGTAGATCTGATGTTCATTCAACTTGGTCGTGTCCTTGTTTAGTTTGATGGAATCACCAGGTAAAGCCTCTTGTAAAAAGTTGATATCAATCACTTGTATAGAATAGTTTTTGTGGTCTTCAACAGGAAAACAATCCATGATGTAGTCAACATATTTGGAATTATTCAAATGTCCGTTGAAGTCGATATCACTATAGCCAATGACTTTGTCATAAGCTGCTTCTAACTGTCCAAAATCCTTCAGCTTGCCCAATCGTCCTTCAATGGCTCGTTCAGTTCTGCTTTCTGGATATTGAATCCCGATCAGCTCACTTCGCTTAAGCTTTCTTTCTTTAATGTCCATGATTACCCATTTTGAGACTGCTCTAATGATGACATTCCCATTCGCATCTTTGACGAGATAATCACGATCAAATTCTACCTTCCCAGGGTCAAGTGGCCATGTTTCAATCGTGATTTCTTCATCCCAAACTGGAAGTCTAATAATTTCAACTCGAATTCGCGTTACGACCCAAGCAACTCCAAATTTTTCCTCCAATGTTTCAATACCATAGCCTAGCACTTCAGCGGCCTGACTTGCAATATCTTGAAAATAGCTGAACAAATTACTCAATTTCAGTTTTTTGGTAAAATCAACATCTCTTAAATCGATGTGATAGGTTTTTGAAAATAGGGATGTTAATGTATTCATTTCTCTTACTCCTTTTGAATCAAGTTCGATTATTTTGTTATTCATTTTTTTTTTACAAAGCAGAATTATGCTTTAGAATTCTAACTATTATCATAA
>DLCS01000002.1:0-15891 GCA_002480735.1 Bacillaceae bacterium UBA7792
TCGCCTGTTAGCATAACCGTTTTTGCGATTCCGAGCTCATGTAGCTTTTGGATCACTTCTTTGGACGAGGATCTAATTTCGTCCGCCACAGCGATCAAAGCAAGAATTTCCTGTTCTGATCCCACGACCATCACTGTTTTTCCATCTGTTTGCCATTTTGTGATCGTATCGACGATCGACCTATCAATCGTTTGATGTAATTCCTCAAACAGATTTGGACTTCCTACGTAATAGCTTTCAGTACCTATTCGAGCTCTCACACCTTTTCCTGTAATGGATTGGAAATCCTCTACCACCATACTTGCATAAGGCAGCCCGTTTGCTTCTGCTTTTCGTAGAATGGCGGAAGCTAGGGGATGCTGTGAGCCTTTTTCGATCGCTGCCGTGATCGTGAGAAGCTCGTTTTCATCCTTACCATATGTCAATAAATCGATGACTTGGGGAACTCCCTTTGTCAAAGTTCCTGTCTTGTCAAAGGCGATCACTTTCAAAGCTCCTGCCTCTTCCAAATACACACCACCTTTGATTAATACCCCATTCCTTGCAGCATTCCCAATCGCTGTCACAACCGCAACAGGAGTCGAGACGACTAGTGCACAAGGACAACCAACAACGAGAGCTGCAAGTCCTTGATAAATCCAGACACTCCAATCAGCTACAAACAGGAGAGGTGGCACCACTGCGATAAGCAACGCAAGCACCATTATAGCGGGTGTATAATACTTGGCAAACTTATCAACGAAAGCCTGTGAAGGGGCCCGTTCCGCTTGGGCTTCTTCAACAAGATGAATGATTTTTGCAAGCGTTGTATCTTCAACCCGTTTCGTTACTTTCACCTCGAGTAACCCTGCTTCGTTTAATGTTCCGGCATAGACTTCGTCATCAATCGCCTTCACAACCGGAACCCTTTCACCAGTTATCGCAGTTTGGTTAACAGTCGACGAACCCTTCACCACGATTCCGTCCATCGCCAGCTTCTGTCCCGGTTTTACGATGAGAATATCACCAATTTGAATATCCTCTACTTCAACGACGAATTCATTATTTCCCCGTCTGATTAATGCTTCCTTTGGCGCTATATCCATAAGCTCTTCAATCGAATTGCGAGCGCGATCCATTGAATATCGTTCAAGGACTTCACTAATCGCAAATAAAATAACGACTGTCGCCCCTTCTCCCCATTCACCAATTAGTGCAGCACCAATAACAGCAATGGTCATCAAGGTACTCATATCGAAATTTAAATTCTTGAGGTTACGAAATCCTTTTATAAAAAGAGTATAGCCTCCAATTACGATTGCAGCAGCATAACCAACCTTTGTGAGAATCGCTTCCTCACCAAGCTGATGTCCATAAAGCCAGCTTGCAATTAACAGAAGCGCAGCTATATAAACCTTCAAATTTTGTTTCTGTTTCCAAAACGGTTCTTGTACAACTTTTTTATCCTTTTCATTACGTAATACTAGGCTTTCAAAAGCCCCTGCTTTTTCGAGGTCCTCAATCGTCGCATCCCCAATAACTGTAATTTTTGATGCGCCAAAATTCACCTTTGCATCCAAAACACCCTCCAGGCGTTTCACGTTCGATTCGAACGTTTTTGCACAGCTAGCTCAAGAAAGTCCTTGCACTCTGTATGTCTTTGCAGCATGATCAGACATTTGCCTTCACTTCCTCCACATGTTCTAAACCGATCAGCATCAACTGTCTCATATGCTCATCATCAAGGGAATAAAAAACCAATTTCCCTTCCCTTCTGTATTTCACAATTCCTTGCTTATGGAGGGTACGTAGATGGTGGGAGGTATTTGCTACCGTGCTTCCAATAATATTGGCGATGTCACAAACACAAAGCTCATCATCCTCACATAGCGAATAGACAATTTTCGCCCTATTTTCATCTGATAAAGCCTTGAACAGTTTAGCGACCTTCAACAAATCGACATTTGTCATCAACTGCTGAATTCGATTCACTTTTTCTTCATCATAGCAATAGATGTCGCAAGTATCCTTCCCCTGCACTCAACCACACTCCCTTTCATTCAAGCATCGACTTGAATATATTATATCCTATTCACACATACAATCAAATGATTATTTAAATGACCAAATTGAAAAAGCATCTCTACATAGAGTAGAAATGCTCACATATCCTTCGATTTCGATTTTTTTCCTTTACTAAAGGGAGTCAATGCTGCTTGCTCTCCTTTTTCGTAAATGGTTAAGATCTTCTGCGCCATTTTAAGTCTAGGAAAAAAATAATATACAAGTACAGCCGAGAAAAGACTGATGATCATGCCAGCGAAGACATCTGCAGGATAGTGCACTCCTACCCAAATGCGGGATATCCCGACAATGGAAGCTAGTAACACCCATAATACTCCCCAGCCCCTTTTAAAAAGCCAAAAGGTGATACAAAATGAGAAAAAGATAATCGTATGGTCACTGGGAAACGAATTATCGATCGGCTTAAAAACGAGTTGATTCACATTGGACAATTCAGCAAATGGCTGCTGATTGAAATGGATCATCCCTGCAATTTTTGCAATAATCTCAGCAACGACAAAGGACAATCCCCCACAAAGTACCATCATTCGATTGCTTTGTTTGCGGGTACACCAATACCCAATGGTAGCTAATGCTAACAGCAAAACTAAATATTCGGCAATAAAAAACATGGCTGGATTATATTGTGGATACACTTTTCCCAAATCGTTAATTGCTCTAAATAATTGAATATTAACCTCTGACATCACTTGTTCTCCCTACATGATTAAAGATTCTTTTATTTTAGGGAAAAGTTGTTTGTCTGGCAATCGATTTTCCGAACATTTGCTGAACGCATCTTACAATTTTGTCACTTGCTTATCGGAACACCTTGAAAGGAACATCAAAAACAACCCATAAAAATGCAATATAGACGAAGGAAAGAAGCCATGCCATGATCGGGCTACGATAATGAACCAACAGAAAGTAAAACAATACGATATTGAAGAACATCGACCACCAAAAAGACCAGCCATTATGGTACTGAATGAGATTCAGCTTCAAGTCAATTATCTCATTGATCCCATAAATCCCAACCCATAACAGATAATAGCCAAACTGCTTAAATCTCCCCTTTTTGGGGAAATTAGATAAGTACAAAAGAACAGTAGCTGGATATTTGATCAGGATAATCGACAGCGAAATATGGGAATTGGTTAATCCCAAGTTGTCATCGATCTCATGGGGATTATATTTCCACATTGGGAAATGATCAGATAATAAATATAGATATAATAGATCTCCCATAATAAAGAACATGATTGTCGAATAATATTTTTGCCAATTTCGCCAATCTCCCCAAATCATCGGAGCTATCAACCATACTAAAGCATAAATTACATTGACCATCACCGCATGGCTCCTAAGCAAAATTTTGAACATCCGTCCAATTAGGACACAAAAAAACTCCTAATAATTCCTATTAGGAGTTTGCCCCAAAGGATAGTCACCTATCAGAGTTTGGGCTCATATTTATCACATATTTTCTAAAAAGGGTCGATTTCAGTTCGATCAAAGGCTGGGCCATGCTTCTGATTAATTTGCTGGAAAGGAAAGCGATCAGCAAAATAGTGATGAGAGAAAGGATCATGATTTCTTCATTATGATTAAGAGTTCCTACAAGCTCACTGTTTCGGAAATATTTAATGAAGAATCCATGCAGAAGGTATACATAGATGGAGCTCATCCCCCATTTTGTAAAGAAATATCTGTTATTCGGGACTAAAGATAAGAAGCTAAAAATAGCTAAAAATGTTATGGCATATATACCTAAACGGATTAACCCACCCATCATTTGCGAAGAAACCAATTCAGCATATGGTTTGGAGCCAAACAGCCATTTGTAATCAAAATCAGGCATCAAGTAGTAACCAACAAAGATGCAAACGAGAACCAAAATCGAAACAATGCTTAATTTCATGCTACGAAATTTATCAAAGTATTCTTTCTTGAAGTAATAGCCGAGTAAAAAGAACGGAAAGAAAACAAAAGTTCTCGACAAGCTTAAATAGCTATTGATTTCATCAAAATAGCCAACCAGCACTCCTAAAGCAACCGCCAAAAATAAAGAAATGCCGGCTCTCCATTTTGCAAAGGAAAAAAGCATGACATTCCAAAAAAAGAGACTGATTAAATACCAGAGGGACCATTGCGGATTGAAAGGGTCCAGTTCAATACCTGAATCTCCAAGTATAAAATAATAATAGATTGTATAGATCCCTTGAAAGATTAAATAAGGGATAATCAGTTTTTTTGTCAGCTTACCTAAATACCCTTTCTGATGAAACCCTTTTGCAAAAAAGCCTGATATCAATATGAATGCTGGCATATGGAATGTGTAAATGGTTGTATATAAAGTGTAAATCCACTTTTCTTCAAAAATATATGATTGGATAAAGTGGCCAAATACGACGAGAAATATAAGGAAAAATTTCGCATTATCATAGTAAGCATCTCTTGTTTTCATATTCAACCTCCCAACAACTGTTATAGACTACCATACCCTTTTTCTATTCGTCTATAACATTACAAATGCTGTTGTCTGTTTTTCTCCTGCTTGTAAAAGCTGTAATATAATAGCAATATCCTTACAATTCTTTAACAACTTGTAATAATCTCCGTTGTTAGATTGATATTTTAGTATACTTTATTCTTTTTTCTATCGTCTTCGACCAGATGCAAAAGGTCCCTTCGCTATTAGGGACCTTTCGCTTACGATTTTGGTTCTCCAGGAGGATGATAGTAAGGAGGGATTTTAATCCAACCTCTCTTTTTCATCAATGCTTTAAGAATGGAGCCATAGCGTACCGCTTCTGACTGAAACTCCAAAAACATAACCCCCACATCATTTCGTACTGCTTGGGCCACAGCCGTTGCACACATCGTTACACTGGTTGCAAGCTTGACACTCACCGAATTAGCAAGCTCGGAATCCGTCATCTTTGCACCAAGCGGGATGGCACTTGGTTCCGATAATGGTTTCGGCTCTGATGCTTGCGGCAAGGGCACCCCTTCCTTTTGTAGAAATTCCTTTAATCTCGTGGCCTGAGAGCTTGCCCCACCCATTGTTTTATGAAGTAATTCCTTAAGCTCAGGATCCTCTGTTGTGTTAATTCCTAATTGTTCCAGCGCAACAGATTCCTCCAAAACTGCCAAGTATGTCCAACTGGACATGACCTCTCCGACATGTAAAGACGGTTTTGGCTCTTCGTCAAATAGACTTTGCAAATATTTTATTAGTGCCTCAAATGCATGGGCTGGCATTTCGATCACCTCCATTTGTAATTTCCCCCTAAAATTACCAACTATGCAATCCAGAAGAAAAATAGGGAAAATCCCTATGTTTGCATCTTTTTTATTCCAGTATAATAGTCCTGGGAATAATGGGTGATATAGGAAAAATAATATTTTAGGAGTGAACTTAATGAAACTGTCAACATTGACCCGATTAACAAGTATTTTGATTATCGTCCTGACATTGCTATCCTTTGGTTCCCTTTTCTTGTTTTATCAATCAATGGGTGAGAGGACAAAGGCGATTACCGAAACAATGGAGTTAGGTGAGCTTTCGGATACATTAATCGATACCTCTAATTTCTTATCGACTCAGGTGCGAAGCTATGCTCAATTCGGTGAAAAGGAATATCTTGATCTATATAACAAAGAGATCAATGAAACCCAAACTAGAGAAAATGTCATGAAGAGGTTAAAGGAATTGAAAATCCCTGCTGATTTATTTTTGCTATTATCAAAAGCAAAGGCTGAATCAGATGCCCTCGCTGTACTGGAAGCTAGGGCCATCAAAGCAGTAGAGGGAAATCATTTTGATCAGGCTAGAGAATTGGTTTTTGGCGATCAATACAAGGCTGGAAAAGAACAGATAACCGAATACCTAGACGAATTTAATGAAAGATTAACTGCTTTCGCTCAAGGTCATATGGACGATACATACAAGCAAATGATAAAAAATCTCATTGTCGTGGTCACCGTCATTGCCATCCTCTCGGTTAGTGCTATTGCTTCATTTGTCACTCTGCAAGTCAAAATGCGCCCACTCCAGAATGTAACCGAGGTTGCGGATCGTGTCGCAGAAGGTGATTTGACCATTAAACCAATCCCATACAAGTCGACAAAAGATGAAATTGGTCATTTGTCAGCTGCAATTAATAAAATGGTAGTGAATCTTCAAGCACTTGTAAAACAGGTTCAAATGTCATCTGAGCAGGTCGCAGCTTCTGCTGAGGAGCTATCGGCTAGCTCCGAGCAAAGTAGTAGGGCTACAGAAGAAGTCACAACAACGATCCAGGAGCTTGCAGCTGGTGCGGAACATCAAGTGCATAATGTCTCGGAAACTCAAGGAGTGATCGGGCAAATTCAAAGTAGTATTATTCAAATATCAGCCAATTCAGAAAGCTCCATCCAGACCTCTAACATTGCTACTGAAAAGGCTCAGGAAGGAAACGAAGCGATCGCCGTTTCTGTCAAGCAAATGAATTCCATTAATGAATCTGTGAATGGGCTGGCGGAAGTTATTAGGGGATTAGGTGAAAGCTCAAAGGAAATTGGACAAATTGTAACTGTGATCACAGGAATTGCCGACCAGACGAACCTTCTTGCTTTGAACGCTGCTATTGAGGCAGCAAGAGCAGGAGAACAAGGTAAGGGCTTTGCTGTTGTCGCTGATGAGGTTCGTAAGCTGGCAGAACAATCCTCTCAATCAGCCCAACAAATTTCAAATCTGATTGCTAAAATTCAGGAGGAAACTGACAGAGCGGTGTATTCCATGGAAGCAACAAATAGCGAAGTTAAGGATGGAATCAATCTAGTTCATACCGCAGGTGAATCTTTTAAACAAATAAATGAAAGTATCCTAGATGTAACTGAAAACATTAAAGAAGTAAATAGCGCCATCCTAAATATGTCTGAAGCAGTCGAAAAGGTAGTTAATTCGGCAGAGCTCGTCAAGGAAGTCGCAAATCAAGCAGCCTTTGGGACACAAAATGTATCCGCAGCCTCAGAGGAGCAGCTAGCCTCAATGGAAGAAATCACAGCATCTTCGCAATCATTGTCACAATTGGCAGACGAGTTGCAAGGACAGATAGGAAAATTCAAACTTTAGGAAGCCAGGGAATCCCCCTGCTTCTTTTTTTCTGGCTAGAACCTCCTCTAAAAAGCCATCTTAAGTACTGGAGGTGAAATCATGCGAAACGGTAATCCTGTTGAATTCACTGGGAAAGTCCTCGACAAGAGAAATACCCTTACAGGGCCTGATGATAATGGGAAGGCTACATACCCAAATACCACAAATCGAAGGATCCCCATTCAAGAGCAGAACAGTGAAAAACCTCAATAAATATAAACATAATGGCGGCACCCATTTATGGGGCTGCTCTTTTTATTATCCCTCCTAAATACCCAACTTTTGCAAATTTCCATTTTCCCTGTTGACAATGTTTATCAATTGCATATAATTTGCATAAGGGCAAAATTATTTTATTAATCTATATTTATTGTCTATAGCCAAATGAAAAGTACTTTTTTTACTAGCAGAACAAGTTTTTAAGGAGGATTCGCTATGATCGATTCAGTAATTATCATTGAAGATCTTCATGTTTCTTATTATGGAAATGAAGCTGTTAAAGGGGTAAGTCTGTCAGTAGAACGCGGAAAGCTGGTAGGCATTATCGGCCCAAATGGGGCAGGTAAATCTACTTTTCTCAAATCCATGCTACACCTCATTCCTTCTGACAAAGGCAGCATCAAGATTCTTGGAAAAAATATGAAAGAAGTTCGCAAAAAGGTTGCATACGTCCCCCAGCGCAGTGATATTGATTGGGATTTTCCAATTACAGTCTTGGATGCTGTGTTAATTGGGACCTACCCGCTCCTAAGGTTGTTTCAACGTCCGAAGAAAAAGCAAAGAGAATGGGCACTCCATTGTCTAGAGCGAGTTGGGATGAAGGATTTTGCAAGAAGGCAGATCGGGGAGTTGTCTGGTGGACAGCAGCAGCGTGTCTTTTTAGCGAGGGCGCTTGCGCAAAATGCGGAAATCTTTTTCCTTGATGAGCCATTTGTTGGTGTGGATGTCTCTAGTGAGGAAACGATTGTCCAAATTTTAAAGGAGCTTTGTCGAAGTGGAAAAACCGTCATTGTGGTACACCATGACTTAAGCAAAGCAAATGATTATTTCGACCAACTCATCCTTTTGAACAAGGAGTTAATTGGATTTGGCACTGTCGCAGAAGTGTTTCAGCCCGAAGTCATTGGTCGTGCATATAGCAGCCAGTTCAACTGGTTGAATGAGATGGGAGTGTCGATGCCATGACCTTTTTTGAAGCTGTGTTGCATTATGGTTTTTTGCAAAAAGCATTAATGACTTCTAGCATAGTAGGAATTATTTGCGGAGTGGTAGGGTGCTTCATTATTCTTCGAGGAATGGCACTTATGGGAGATGCAATATCCCATGCCGTACTGCCAGGGGTGGCAATCTCCTATTTATTCGGGATCAATTTCTTCTTTGGCGCTGTTTTTAGCGGGGTCTTAACGGCCATTGCCATTGGGTTTGTGACACAAAACAGCCGGATTAAGCACGATACATCCATTGGTATCATGTTCACAGCAGCCTTTGCCTCGGGAATTATTATGATTACGATGTTAAAAAGCAGCACTGACTTGTATCATATCTTGTTTGGAAATGTGTTAGCAGTGAGATCTTCTGATATGTGGATTACCGTTGGAATCGGGTTCCTCGTGTTGGCAGCCGTTTATCTTTTTTATAAGGAACTTTTGGCCAGCTCCTTTGATGAAACGATGGCAGCAGCATACGGCCTTCCCGTCCGCTTGATTCACTATTTTCTCATGACCTTGCTTACGATGGTAACGGTTGCCTCTCTGCAAACAGTTGGCATTGTACTCGTCGTAGCAATGCTAATTACACCAGCTGCCGCAGCCTATTTACTTACGGAACGACTTTGGATGATGATTTTTCTTTCTGCCGGGATGGGTGTTATTTCATCTGTCATTGGCCTTTATTTCAGCTACACTTATAATCTCGCATCTGGGGCAACCATTGTTTTAGCGGCGACAGCGATTTTTATTCTCGTATTCTTGTTATCTCCAAAACACGGAATCATTTGGAAAGCATTGCGCATAAAGAGGAAAAGAGCTTCATTAACTTAGGAGGAAAAAAGGAAATGCTAAAAAAACGTTTTGTATGGCTGTGCTTCATATGTCTATCTGTTGTTTTTCTTGCTGCTTGTAACAATGATCAGGAAAAAACGAAATCTAATGGGAAGGATAAGGTCCAGGTTGTGACAACTTATTCAATTATTTATGATATTGTGAAGAATGTCGGCGGTGATTTAGTGGAAATTCATAGCCTAGCTCCCATTGGCTCCAATCCTCATGAATACGATCCCCTCCCCCTTGACGTACAAAAAGCAACCGATGCTGATGCGATTTTTTATAATGGCTTGAATTTAGAAGCGGGTAATTCATGGTTTAATCGGTTATTAGAAACAGCAGGAAAAGACGGTGAGGATGCCCCTGTTTTCCTTATGAGTAAAGGTGTCGAGGCAAAGTACTTAACAACTAAGGGGCAAGAGGGTGAAGAGGACCCCCATGCATGGCTGGATATCAAAAATGGGATTAAATACGCCGAAAATGCACGTGATGGCCTCATAAAGGTCGATCCTAATCACGCAGTGGAATATAAGAAAAATGCAGATAAATATATTGCTGAATTAGAAGAATTGCACAAGGATGCCATTAAAGAATTTTCGAAAATTCCAAGAAAAGACCGCATTCTTGTGACAAGTGAAGGGGCTTTTAAGTATTTTTGTGCTGCATACGATTTTGATGCAGAATATATTTGGGAAATTAATCAGGAAAACCAAGGAACCCCTGAGCAAATAACTAGGATTGTCGATATCATCAGAGAAAAGAATATTAAGGGGCTTTTTTTAGAAACAAGTATTGACCCACGCAGCATGGAAGCCGTGTCCGCCGAAACAAATGTACCTATCTTGGGCAAGATCTTTACAGACTCATTAGGGCATCCCGGTGAAGATGGAGATACGTACATTTCGATGATGAAGTGGAATATCCAGACGATTTTGAAGGGTTTGTCCAAATAATGGATTAGGTTGTTTAAAATAGAGCTTTTCTTGAGAAAAAAGCCTTGATTAAAGATCAGCATCCCCTTTAGATGCTGATCTCCCCCTCCTCCTTCTCGCAATCAAAACAGAGAAGCTGCCCCTTGTCAGCGACAATTCCGTTTAAGAATCCATCCAAACAATAAATATCCTTCTCACACCGAATACATTTTCCTACGAATTCCTGCATGCCATTCCCCCAATAAGTCATGTTATTCTTATGTATATGTGTTAAGAAAACCAGACTTTCGTCGACGATGATTTAAACATTCAACAAGTGTGCAGCAGTTACACGATTTCGGCCGTTTTGCTTGGATTTGTACATCGCCTCATCCGCCAACTGAATGATATTATTTGGCACCATACTTTCCGTTGGAACGATGGTAGCCACTCCCAAACTGACGGTCACATAACTGCTTGTTGGAGAAGCTGGGTGTGGAATTTGTAAATCTTCAATTCCTTTTCTAATTTCTTCTGCAACCACCAAAGCCTCCTCTTCCGTACGTAGCAGGAGGATTATCGCAAACTCTTCCCCACCGTATCGTGCCGCTAGATTAAGAGGATCATGATTATAGGATTGGAGCAGCTTGGAAATGGTTCTCAAACATTCATCCCCTGCAAGATGTCCAAAAGTATCATTATAGCTTTTATAATGATCGATGTCACAAATAATCAATGAAAAAGGCTCGGCATACTCCATTGCACTTTCCCACTCTCTAACCATGAACTCATTAAAAAAGCGTCGATTGTAAAGCCCTGTCAGCTCATCAAAATTCACCTTTTGCTCGAGGGTATGAATGCTATTGGATAATTCTTTCCTCATCAAATCCACATTTTGAACCAATTCGAATAATTCGTCTTCTTTTTGATAAGAGGGAATCGGCTGTGAGAAATCATGGTTCGTATAGTGCTTAACACTTCTACTTAACTCAACAATTGGTCTAATAACGGATTTGAGAAGCCGAAAATTGATCCAAAGGTTAATGAGAACAATCCCGATTAAAAGGAACATCAATGTGGCAAGCGTAGCATTAATTCTCATTTGCATCGAATTTCTCACAATACCTCTCTCAGCCTCAATTTGCTCTGTCAGTTTATCAACTTCATTCCGAAAATGGTCAATAGCCTGTTTACCCTCAAACATGAATTCGACATTCGGTTCCTTTCCTTCTTCAGCTTGATCTACAAGTAGTTCCCCATAATGCTCCTGCCAATAATGCCCAAGTTCAATTACTTTCTTAGCTTCTTCGTCTAGTTTAGAAAAAGCAGTGGTTTTTTGAAGAAGTGCCTCCGAACTCTCGGAAAAAGCAGACACACCTTTGTTGTAGGGTTCAAGGAATGAAACATCCTTTGTCAGGTTATATCCCCGTTGCCCTGTCTCTTGGTCGATTAGCGCTTTAAATAGCTCATTAGTTGAACCCTCAATACTATCTAACGCTCTTTGACCCTGAATATTTACATTTAAGAAATATCGAACACCATAGGTAGAAACAATGACGACAATTACAATCACAACAGTTGAAACGATCATGGAAGTTAACAGTCTTTTACCTAATTTTCCCGGAAAATTTACATTCATATTAATTATCCTTCTCCACAAATCAAAATATTTAAGCTAATTGTATCAAAAATACGACATATTTTGAGTAATTTCTACCATTATTTTTGATAATTTTTCCATAGAAATGTTATATTAAATTGTACGAATTATTTTGTGGGAGGAATGACAATGGAAAGATTATCAGGTAAGGTTGCGATTATTACTGGAGGAGCACGCGGAATGGGTGCGTCTCATGTGCGCATGTTTGTTAAAGAAGGCGCAAAGGTTGTTTTCACCGATATTCTTGAACAGGAAGGGCAAGCGTTAGCTAATGAGTTGGGTGAAAATGTAAAATTCATCAAGCATGACGTGACCAAGTCTGCTGATTGGCAGCATGTAGTCGAGGAGACCGAAAAAACATTTGGCCCAGTACATATATTAGTCAACAATGCTGGAATTACAATGAGCAAAAGTATTTTGGAGATAACAGAAGAAGAATATCGCCGCATTGTGGACATCAATCAGGTTTCCGTCTTTCTTGGAATGAAGGCTGTGATCCCTTCTATGAAAAAAGTAGCAGGCGCTTCTATTATTAATATCTCATCGGTCAATGGACTTGTCGGCGGAGCTGTCGGATATACGGATACGAAATTTGCAGTACGAGGAATGACGAAGGCAGCAGCTCTTGAGTTTGCACAACATGGGATTCGTATTAATTCTGTTCACCCTGGAGCCGTAGCCACGCCTATGATTATCCAGGAAGACGTAAAGGATGCTGTTGAAGCATGGGCCAAAACTCTCCCTCTACAAAGGGTAGCTCAACCAGAAGAGGTATCAAATCTTGTCGTATTCCTTGCTTCGGATGAGTCCAGCTACTCAACTGGCTCTGAGTTTGTCATTGATGGTGGCGTGACTGCTCAGTAATATTAAAAATAGGATTTTCAGGAGAACACTTTTGTGCTCTCCTTTTTTATCGTTATTTATTCTAGTGATCTGGCACAGTAGTGTTGACCACAATTCCGGTTGTAGATTATACAAGACAAACTCCTCTACCGAAAAATATGCTACTATCTTCTGTCACCCGTCCTTTCCAGTCTACAAAAATGGCATATATTATACCATACTAAAAGAAAGGAGCTAAAATAATGAGCTTACTGTTTGAAAGCCTTAGAGATAGGAAGAAGCATCTCTCTCATCTTTCACATCTATTCCCTAATATTAACGTAAAGATTTTCCACCAATGCTTCGATAGAGCTCGTCCTTCTGCAGCTCGTGCGACAAGCAATGCTGACCAAAGAGTTCCTGCAAACACCTTTGTCAAAGTACGCTTCCAAAACGAAGATTTTGATTTGAACAATGAGTATAATCCAGCAAATTCTACGTTTTCGCCGAGACAGGACGGGGTATATCAAATCATTGGAACGATCTCGTTTGACCCAGATAATAATAATGTGGATTATCGGGCGCGGGTAGAAATCCGTGTGAACGGAAATCCTGCCATTTCAACAGATAATGACTTTTTCGGTGGTGGCGTAAACCTCTCAAATGTCGTATCCGTTGCGACAATTCTTCAATTGCAAGCTGGTGATCGGGTGGAGGTTTTTGCACAAAGTAGTACACCAGGGTTCATCCGTGAGAATGAACCAGGAGGAAATAGTACTAGATTCGAAATAGCGAGGTTCCCCTCTCCCCTTTAATTCTGACTACGGTTAATTCCAAGCTACATTGGATTTTCAACTGTAGATGAAGTAGACAAGCATAGCATGAAAGTTGGACGAGTTAATAATATTAAAGCTTCCAGTAAATACTGGAGGCTTCTTTTCAATTTATTCACATTAATGGCACTTGAATAAAAGTAAACAAAAATATATAATGTCTATAAATAACAAAACATTATTGAGTGGTGTCTATAAAAATGCTTGATGAAGAAAAATTTTGGAATGCCTCGGTCGAGGAGCTTTCGGATGGCTATGTTTTTGATGAAAGCACAGAAGAATACATATGTCTAATTTGTGGTCAAAAGTATGAGGATGGGGTTCTCTACCCACAAATAGATAGAGAGATCTTTCTAGAAGCTAGAAAAGCGATCAATCAACACATGAAAAACAACCACCCTTCCATGTTCAATTACCTATTGGGAATGGATAAGAAGTACACTGGACTTTCCGAGCATCAACGTGAGCTGCTTCATCTGTTCGGACAAGGATTATCAGACAAAGAAATCGTGGAAATAAATGGCGGTAGTGCTTCAACCATTCGAAACCATCGGTTCAAGCTGAAAGAAAAAGAAAAGCAGGCAAAGGTTTTTTTGGCTATTATGACTCTATTAAAGACAGAGAAGGATACGAATCATGATTTTGTACCTTTTCATAAGGGGGCAAAAATGGTGGATGATAGATATGCAGTCACGAAAGATGAAAAGGAGAAAATTTTGAACACTTATTTTAAGCAGGGACCAAATGGGCCGCTTGATTCATTTCCAAGCAAGGAAAAACGCAAGCTTGTAATACTGCAGCATATCATTAAACGATTTGAAGTGGGAAAAAAATATACAGAATCAGAAGTCAATGAGGTGTTAAAGACCATTTTCTATGATTTTGCAACGATAAGACGTTACTTCATAGAATATGGATTCATGGAACGAAGTAAAGATTGCTCTGAATACTGGATCAATCAATAATCATTTTGGGGAGTAAGTTTATGATAAAATTTGTTGTATTTGATTTTGATGGAACACTTGTGGATTCAAAGAAAGTATTTATCACGGCTTGGAATAAGCTAGCAGAAGAGAACTCTTTTAAGAAAATCAAGGAAAATGAAATAGAGGCAATGCAGAAGCTATCAATTCGTGAACGAAGTAAAATGTTAGATTTTCCAATGTACAAATTGCCGTTCATTATGTCTCATTTTTACAAGCTGTACAAAGAATCCTTGCATGAAGTCATGTTATTCGATGGGATTAAGGAATTGCTTGATAAACTGGAACAGAAAGGTTATCAAATAGCCATTATCTCATCGAATTCTGAAGAAATTATCCACGAATTTTTAAGTCGAAATGATATAACGACTGTTTCTGAGGTACTTTGCTCTAGCAGGATTTTTGGAAAGGACCGACTTTTACGTCGATTTATGACAGAGAAAAACATAGATGCTTCTCAGGTCATGTACGTGGGTGACGAGCATCGAGATATCATAGCTTGTAAAAAAACTAGGATTCCAATCATTTGGGTATCCTGGGGGTATGACGCCTTTGAGGTAATTGAAGGTGCAAGGCCGGAATATATGGTATATTCACCGACCGAGATTTTACAAATAGTGTAGTTAGTGAGAAGGCACCTTGAATTAACTCAAAGTGTCTTCTTTTTTCTAAAAAACAGTACCAAAAACCAAATTTCTGTTATATAATTAAATAAAATTGTATGTTTTGTTATATAACAATGATTTGGAGGTATTGAAAGATGAACAAAACCGACGCGATTGCGCGGAGAATTTTAGGATGGGCTTTGAACAGATGGGATCGATGGTATGACAGTGAAAGGAATGTGTTTATTCATGATTCGGACTTCCAGCCAGAGAAGAATCTCGATCATGCCATGATCATCGTAGAAAGACTAGAGCAATTAGGCTTCACTTTTAAGAAAAATGGGAATTCAGAGGTTTACTTTAATGATGTAAAAGCAAAGGGTGAAACGCTCGCACAAGCGATAACGAACGCAGCCTATTCGCTCGTTGAAGTTCACTCCACCTCTTCCAGCAGCAATCGAATTTGGCGCCAGCTGTGCTAATTTGAAGTTCTCGAGATTTCTCGAGAGCTTTTTTCTTTCATTTTTGTCAATGCTCCATCACACTATGCTAAAATAATGGAAGCGAAAAATGAGGTGAGAGTATGGACAAAATCGAAGTCATTGCAAGAAGAATAATGGATTGGAAACTGAATCGATGGGATCGTTGGTACGATCATGAAAAGGAAATTTTCATTGAAAACTTCCGTCCAGATGAGAACCTTGAGCATGCCAAACTTGTCGTTACTAGATTAGAAGAGTTAGGCTTTAGCTATCAAGTGGTGAAGGATTTTGAGGTTTGCTTTAATCATTTCTGCGGTTCAGGAAATACACTGGCACAAGCTATCACAAATGCTGCATTTGCTATTGCTGA
>DLCS01000002.1:15927-16707 GCA_002480735.1 Bacillaceae bacterium UBA7792
CTATTGCTGACAATACTACTGTTCCAGAAGAGTGGCTGTAAGCTTCCTATTCTTTGTATACAAAAATCGAGAAGGGGCGCCCCCTTCTCAATTTTATTTGCTATACTATTTTATCTTGAAAGTGGCTACGATCGCTTGTAAATGTTCAGATAAAGCCGCCAGATTTTCCGCACTGGCTGAGATTTGTTCCATCGTTGCCACCTGTTCCTCTGTTGCTGCACTCGCCTCATTTGATCTGCTAGAGACCTCTTTTGCTTCTGCTTGCACTTCCTCAATGGCTTTCAAAATTCCTTCGGTAATAGCGTTCATTTGCTCCGATGCTGTTGCGACAGTATTGATTTTTTCAGTTACATCTTTAGATGCTCCTTCAATGAGCCCAAAAGCTTGAAGCGTTTCATTGGTAGAGGCTAAATTTGAATCAACAAGCTTATTACCATTTTCAATTGAAGATAGCGCCTCACTAATCCCATGCTGTATGCTCGAGATCATCTGGGCGATTTGGTTGGAGGAATCCTTAGATTGTTCTGCCAGCTTGCGAACTTCATCGGCGACAACGGCAAAGCCCTTCCCTGCTTCACCTGCTCTTGCCGCTTCAATCGCTGCGTTAAGAGCAAGTAGGTTCGTTTGGTCGGCTATTCCATTTATGATATTGGTAATGTTGCTAATTTCATCGGATTTTTGACTGAGGGCTTCCACGATTTCGGAAATTTCATCCATCGCTGTGTTCAGTTCATTCATCTGTGTAGATGAAGTTTCAACCGTTTTAAATCCTTTATTAAC
>DLCS01000131.1 GCA_002480735.1 Bacillaceae bacterium UBA7792
GCTTCCTCGCTATTTAGTGTTTAGTTTAAAATTTCATAAAGCAGTCTATACTGGGTAAAAACTATTAGATACCCTAGGAGTTGATAGCTTTATGAAGAATTTCGAAGAAGAATATAATGTATTTCAAGCCGCCCTAGAAATACCTGAGCCATGGTATGTTTTCCATCATGAATTAGCCAAAGAAGAAAAAACACTCCATATTTATCTTGAGTACAGAAAAGGTGCTGAATTCTTATGTCCCAATTGTGGTTCACCTGGATGTAAGGTTCATGATATCCAGGATCAAGATCGTACCTGGAGACACCTTGACTTTTGGCAATATAAAACCATCCTTCATGCAAGAATGCCAAGGGTTAAATGCGAATCATGCGGAAAAATTCTTACTGTCATGATTGATTGGGCACGCCCGGGTGCTGGATTATCTTTACTCTTCGAATATCATGTCTTGTCACTAATGGTTGAAATGCCCGTTGCTGCAGTTGCTCGAAAAGTAGGTGAACATGATACTCGGCTTTGGCGCGTATTTAAACACTATGTTAATAAAGAAGTTGAAAACATGGATGTATCAAAGATAAAAAATATTGCTATGGACGAAACTTCACGGACAAAAGGTCATAAGTACGTGACAATATTTGTTGATGTTGATACCAAACGAGCAATATTTATCACGACTGGTAAAGGCTCAGATGTATTACGTGAATTCTGCCAATTCCTTGATAAGAAAGGGGTTGAGCGCTCTCAAATCAAAGAATTCTGTTGTGACATGTCTCCAGCATTCATTTCCGGAATTGAAGAACATTTCCCAGAAGCACAGATTACATTTGATAAGTTTCATGTGATGAAAATGGTCAACGAAGCATTAGACAACGTGCGACGACAAGAGCAGTCCACCCAACCGGAACTAAAGAATTCACGATATGTTTGGCTTAAAAATCAAGAAAATCTTACTGAAAAACAACAGAAAACATACGCAAAACTGAAGGATTTAGATTTAGCTACGGGACGAGCTTATCGTATGAAATTATCACTGCAGACAATGTTTACTAAATCAGCCCGCATCTCTGAATTATACTTTGAAGAGTGGTATAACTGGGCAATCCGGTCCCAACTGGAACCGATGATAAAGTTAGCTCAGTCGCTAAAAAAGCGAAAAGACGGTATTTTGAGATGGTTTAAAACCAAATTGACCAACGGTCTGCTTGAAGGATTAAACAGTCTAGTTCAAGCTGCCAAAAGAAAGGCACGTGGATACCGTACTCCAGATAATTTCATAGCCATGATTTACGCAACCGTTAATAAGATGGACTTAGTCAAGGAGTTTTAACCAATATGACCTTTGGTCTTCAACAAACAAAAAAGAATGCGTTACAGTTTGGAGCCATACATCGCTCGCAACCGAACACATTCCCTTGTCCATGAATAAGTATGCCCATGTATTAGGGGGATTATTCATGTTACAGGTGGTGAATACTGAGCGAGCAATTGAACACATTCCCTTGTCCGGTTTTCGGTTTTCCTCTCGTAATTAGCGAGGTACCAAATACCCATGATACTCAAGGAATGATAGAAACGGCAAGGTCCTAGTAATTTGTCTTTTCAACACTAAATAGCGAAGAGCCACAATTTCCCACGTATATGTTATTTGTTATGATAGAAATTGGAAGATAGTAGTTGATTCTCTAGTAAATTGTATATTAGGAGGAATAGGATGATGTCTTACCAACCAAAGTCGTACCGCAGGTTCTTAGCATCGATTACAGCAGTAGCTGTTGTCGCATCAATGGCCGTTCCAGCTGCAAGTGCAGACATAACTTCCACAGTCCAAACGAAGAAGTTTTCCGATGTGAAGGATGATTTCTGGGCTGCAAAAGAGATTTATAGTCTAGTAGAAAAAGGGATTATCAAGGGATGCCAAGACAATACATACAAACCGAATCAATCAATCATTAGAGGGCATGTAGCCAATTTATTGACAACTGCACTCAATCTGACCGTTCCTTCAGATCTCAAGGCGTTTGACGATGTGGACTCGAAATCTGAATTTGCCAAGGGGGCAGCTGCAACGAAGGCGGCGGGAATCTTCGAGGGCTATGATAAGAGATTTAACGCCAAAGGTGTTCTTACACGCGAGCAGATGGCCTCTGTATTAGTGCGCGCATTTAACCTAAAGACTCCTGTGAAGGGTCAAGAGATTAAGTTCACTGATTCTAAAAAAATTGGTTCAGCCCACCAGGCTGATGTCATCGTTCTAGCACAAAATGGCATCACGCTCGGAAACAAGGATGGCTCATTTGATCCACAAGGCGCCGTGACTCGTGCATCATTCGCTGTCTTCCTTGAAAGAGCACTCAAGACGCTGGACAAGGATACCTACGATCTAGCAGTTATGCACACCAATGATACCCATGCTAATCTGGACAGCGTGGCTAAGAAGGCAACCGCTATTAAGGATTTCAGAGCGAAAAACAAGAACTCTCTTTTAATCGATGCGGGGGATGTCATGTCCGGAACTCTTTATTTTAACGAATTCAAGGGACAGGCAGATTTAGAATTCATGAACATCATCGGCTATGATGTCATGACCTTTGGGAACCATGAATTTGATCTTGGCAGTACAGCGGAAGGTCATAAGGCTCTAGCCGATTTTGTTAAATCAGCGAAATTCCCATTTGTCAGTGCGAACGTTGATTTTTCAAAAGATACCTTGTTTAACGGCCTTTACAAAGGCGGAACATATACGGATAAGCCGGAGAATGGCAACATCTATTCAGGAATTGTGAAGGAAGTAGATGGAGAAAAGATCGGAATCTTTGGTCTCACAACGGTGGATACACCAGACATTTCAAGCCCTGAAAAAGTGGAATTTCTTGATTATTTAGCTAAAGCGGAGGAAGCAGTAGCCAACCTAGAAAAAGCAGGGGTAGACAAAATTGTTGCTGTTTCGCATCTCGGCTATGATGACAATCCGGCCATCGACAACGATCTAGAGCTTGCAAAGCTTGTGGATGGTATCGACATTATTGTAGGTGGTCATACCCACACCCAACTAAATAAACCAGTATTAATCAACAAGGATGAAAACGGAAAAGAGAAGGAACCAACGGTCATCGTCCAAGCCAATGAATACAATAAATTCCTTGGCACATTAGATGTTGAATTTGACGAGAATGGAGTTATCGTTGGTTACGCTGGGGAACTCATTACCATCGCCGATCGGAAAGAGGATCCGGAAACAGCGACTCTACTAAAAGGGTATTCTAGCAAAATTGATGAAATAAAGAACACAGAAACAGGGGCAGTAGCTGTCAATAAACTAGAGAATCCACGCCAAAGTGATGGGAAGGTATCCGTCAGTGTCAGAAGCAATGAAACACCACTCGGAAATCTTATCTCTGATGGCATGCTAGCAAAGGCAAAGGAATACTTTCCGAAGACCGTGATTGCTGTGAACAACGGTGGTGGCATCCGTGCGGAAATTGACAAGGGACCAATCACATTAGGGGAGATTCTTACTACGATGCCATATGGAAATACTCTCGCTGTGATGACACTAAAGGGCACAGAGCTGATCGCTGCACTTGAGCATAGTGTGAAAGAGACACCAAAAGAAAGCGGTGGCTTCCTCCATGTATCAGGCATGAAGTTCACCTATGATAGCTCTAAGCCAGTAGGTGAAAGAGTCATTTCTGTTGAAGTTGCAGAGGAAGAAGGCAAATTTACTCCATTAGACAAAGCCAAGGAGTATGTCATTGCGACAAGCACGTTCACTGCAAAGGGTGGAGACGGGTACAGCATGTTCGCAAAAGCTTATGAAGAAGGCCGTGTGACAGACCTTGGACATACGGACTGGAGCAACTTCCTTGACTATGTTGTGAAACTAAAGACGGTTGATCCGAAAGTCGAAGGCCGGATCATCGACCTAGCACCAACGAAAAAATAATCGCTAAACCATTCGGGGAGAACCTTATCAAATAGGTTCTCCCCTTTTCTTTGCTATAAATGTCCGCCTTATTTGGACAGAATTACCAAAATGTCCACAGGCGGTACCTGGTACTTCTATTGTGCCACTTAGCGGTACAGACACCAAGGAAAACTATTGTGGTAAAATTTTTTTTGGTCTACTGCTTGTAAATATTGTATGTTATAATATCTACTAGATTTGTAGAAATAACGGAACTTTTGGAGGAGAAAATGGAAGAGACAATAAGTCTGAGAGAATTATTTGAAGTATTAAGGAAAAGGATGTCATTAATTGTCGTAATAACAGTACTTGCAACAGCGGTTAGTGGGGTGGCAAGTTTTTTTCTTTTGACTCCAATTTATCAAGCTTCGACTCAAATTCTAGTAAGTCAAGCAGCAGCAGGATCGCTAGCTTCGATCGCTGGAATTTCTTTTGATGCCGATGCGAAGTACATAGAAACCTATAATGTGATCATGAAGAGTCCATATATACTAGATCAAGTGATAGAGGAGTTAGATTTGGATACAACCCCGGAACAGCTAAATGGGAATGTGAGTGTTTCCCAGCAGGGACAATCTCAGGTTGTTACCATCAGTGTGAACAATGAGGACCCTGCAGAAGCTGTTCTGATTGCGAATGAAATCGCAAAGGTGTTCCAACGAGAGATTTCCCAATTAATGCGAATTGATAATATTCATATTCTATCTCCTGCAGAATTAGCGGATAACCCAAGCCCGATTAAGCCGCAGCCGATGTTGAACATGGCGATTGCTTTTGTTGTAGGACTGATGGTAGGTGTAGGGATTGCCTTCCTATTAGAGTATATGGATAACACGATTAAGAGCGAGCAAGATATAGAAAAAGTACTAGGGCTGCCAATTTTAGGAGCTATCACCACGATTACGTCTGAGGATGAAGAGCGTTCGGTGAAGTCTAGAAGGCCTAAAGGAGAGACAGCATAATGTTCAAAAAAAGGGAAAAAAAGCTTGGAACGAATAGCCGTCAATTAATCAC
Organism: Bacillaceae bacterium UBA7792; assembly: GCA_002480735.1. Classification (GTDB taxonomy): domain Bacteria; phylum Bacillota; class Bacilli; order Bacillales; family Cytobacillaceae; genus Robertmurraya; species Robertmurraya andreesenii. The sequence continues at coordinate 4,976 of DLCS01000131.1, forward strand.
AAAGCAGAACCCGCGTTCACCGATTTCTGAACAATATCGGACCATTCGTACAAACATCGAATATTCCTCCTTTGATGAGGAAATCCGTTCAATCGTGGTCACCTCTTCGGGACCTGGTGAGGGGAAATCAACAACCATTTCCAATTTAGCTGTAGTATTCTCACAGCAAGGAAAGAAGGTTCTCTTGATTGATGCTGATATGCGAAAGCCCACAGCTCACTATACCTTCCACATGAAGAATAATTTTGGGCTAACCAATATTTTGAAAAAGCAGCGTACCTTATCCGAAACGGTCCAAAAGTCGGAGGATAATCTCTATATCCTAACGAGCGGTCCAATTCCACCGAACCCAGCTGAAATTCTTGGGTCTAAAGGAATGGAAGAGCTACTTCGGGAAGCGAATGAGCAATTTGATTTAGTGCTAATCGATACGCCCCCGGTGCTTGCGGTGACGGACGCGCAGATTTTGTCGAACAAGTGTAGCGGAACGATCTTAGTAGTCAATAGTGGGAAGACAGAAACTGAGGCTGCCATGAAAGCGAAGGAGCTCCTTGTTAATTCAAAGGCGAGGATTCTAGGAGTTGTTCTAAATCAAAAGAAAGCGAATCAAAGTCAATATTACTATTATTATGGTGATAAATAGTGGAAGCAGGAATATTCAGTGACAAATATTGACGTGATGCTAGGATAATAGTACTCTAAGATTATGCTAATATTTGTCAAAAACAGGGGGATTTTGCAATGATTGATATCCATAGTCATATTTTGTCGGGAATAGATGATGGTGCGAAAGAACTAGATGACAGCCTTGATTTAGCCCGTATGGCTGTTCAAGAAGGGATCCATACAATCATTGCCACTCCTCACCATAAGAACGGTCGCTATGAAAATGCAAAACCAGTCATCCTCCAAAGAGTGAAGGAGCTTAATCAAGTGCTAGAGCAGGAGAACATTCCGTTGACCGTTCTGCCAGGCCAAGAGCCAAGAATCTATGGGGATATCATCCCAGATTACGAGAATGGGGAGATCCTCACCCTTAATGACGGAGATCAATATTTATTTATTGAACTTCCGTCTAATCATGTTCCTCGTTATACCGAACAGCTTCTTTTTGATATTCAAATGAAGGGTTTGACGCCCATCATTGTTCATCCGGAGAGAAACCAAGAGCTAATGGAGCAACCAGATACCTTATATCAGCTAGTGAAAAAGGGTGCACTCACCCAAATAACAGCGGCAAGCGTCGCTGGATTCTTCGGGAAAAATATCAAGAAATTCTCTCTTCAATTAATAGACGCAAATCTCACACATTTCGTTTCGTCTGATGCCCATAATATTTCGAGTCGCTCCTTCAAGATGGTTGAGGCCCTTGATGTGATAGAGAAAAAATATGGCGTAGACATGATTTATTTGTTCAAAGAAAATGCAGACCTTCTTGTGCAAGGGAAGAATGTTAATAAAGAAATCCCAATACGACTGAAAACAAAGAAGTTTCTGGGGATTTTCTAGTCTGTATAGATATGTTGGCCTATGTGTCAAACAATATATCAACCATACTATTATGAGTAAGGCAACCGGTCAAACACATCAGATTAGTCAGGCCAAAGACCTGACCGGCAATGTCTCCTTACCGTTATCAATGGAGGCACTCGGTTATACTGTGGGACTTTCGTAGTATTGTCCTTAGACGCGAGTCGTCGATAGTGTGATGTGAGGGCGGGTTAGATGCCCATTAAAATAAAAAATAAGTAGATATCTAACGATTGAACATACTCGAGACGAATGTGTTTAACCATTAGATATTTATTTTTTATATAGGGGAAAAAAAGGGGGGGAGAAACGTTGTCGTATCAAAAAAGAGTGGCGTCCTTAATGATATTAGATTCCATCATTGTACTTACTGCAATTTATGTCAGTTATCTCATTATCAATCCAACTTTACGAATATTTACATATCAGACGCTGTTTTTTATGTCATTCATCTTACTCGTCAGTCATCATCTATTTGCAGGGGCTTACAACCTGTATAAAAAAGCATGGGAATATGCAAGTGTCGGTGAATTGATTGCGATCGCAAAAGCCGTGACTTTGTCTATTTTTACAACGGCGATTGTACAACAATTTGTCTTCCACGATATTTATTTTCGAGCTCTAGCGATAACGTGGATGCTCCATATCTTATTAATCGGGGGTTCGCGTTTCTCCTGGAGAGTACTCCGCGATCGCTATATTAAACCGAAAAAAGATGTCAAGCGTGCTCTGATTGTCGGTGCAGGTGCAGCGGGAACGATGCTAGCAAGACAGCTGCTAAAAAGCTATGACAGTGGCATTCAACCAATTGCATTTATTGATGACGATCCAGCTAAGTACAAATTACAAATTCACGGGTTGAACGTCGAAGGAGATTCCAAGTGGATTGGCCGTGTAGTAGAAAAACTAAAAATTGATAAAATCATCATTGCCATTCCTTCCTTGAAGAAAGAAGAAATGAAGGCTATCTATGAAGAATGTGCCAAGACCAATGCCAAGACCGTCATCATGCCTCTTATTGAGGATGTCATGCTCGGGCGTGTATCGGTGAACCAATTCCGTGATGTGGAGGTCGAGGATCTCCTTGGCCGCGAACCAGTGGAACTCGATAGTAAGAGCATTCAAGAAAAGCTAACAGGAAAGACGATTCTCGTAACAGGTGCCGGCGGCTCAATTGGTTCGGAAATCTGCCGCCAGGTATGCAGCTTCCACCCAGAAAGAATTCTCCTTCTTGGTCATGGAGAGAACTCCATTTACCAGATCGATATAGAGCTGCGAAACAAATATCAGGACGGTTTGGAAATCATTCCTGTGATCGCTGATGTTCAGGACAGACAGCGTATCTTTGACGTAATCGAGCAGTATCAGCCAGATGTCGTCTATCATGCAGCGGCCCATAAGCATGTGCCACTGATGGAATATAATCCGAAGGAAGCAGTCAAGAACAATGTCCTCGGAACGAAAAATGTTGCGGAGGCAGCCGACACATTTGGCGTCGGCACATTTGTACTTGTCTCCTCCGACAAAGCGGTCAACCCAACAAATGTCATGGGCTCGACAAAACGAATTGCCGAAATGCTGATTCAGCAACTAGCTAAAGGAAGCAATACGAAATTTGTTGCGGTCAGATTCGGGAATGTCCTAGGAAGTCGCGGAAGTGTTATTCCGTTATTCAAAAAGCAAATTCAGGCTGGTGGACCGGTTACCGTCACCCACCCGGATATGACACGCTACTTCATGACAATCCCTGAGGCCTCAAGACTCGTGATGCAGGCTGGGGCTCTTGCACGAGGTGGAGAAATCTTTGTCCTTGATATGGGTGAACCAGTCAAGATCGTGGATCTTGCTCGTAACCTTATTCGTCTCTCTGGCTATACAATAGAAGAAATCGGGATCGAATTCTCGGGAATTCGTCCTGGAGAGAAGATGTTCGAAGAATTATTAAATGAAAATGAAGTCCATAAGGAAGCCATATTCCCGAAAATTTTCATTGGAAAGACCACCTTACAGCCACAGGAAGAGATTGATTATTTGCTGAGGAAATATAAGGATATGAGTGAAAAAGAGCTTGCGGACTATGTACTTGATTTAGCAAATAATCGTCGAGTATTGGTGGAGATGGTGGCGAATTAATAAGGGTCAAAGTAACAGGGTTTGAGAAAGGCTGTTTTCGTACGGATTGTTGTTTTTGGAATGGCTTTACTACCAGCCATTCCGTTCCATTCTAAGCTTGCGATACGCATAGAATGAGCCGCACTTTTCTCTGTTAGCTTCATAAATGGACTGCCTAAACAAGGTTAAATCTATATATTTTTAGTGTAAAGGCAACAATATTTGAGAAAAGTGCCTTTAGAAAAGAGCTTTAAAGGAAGGGATTAAGTGAAAAAAGTAAGAAAAGCGATTATTCCGGCAGCTGGCTTAGGGACCAGATTTCTCCCTGCAACAAAGGCCATGCCAAAGGAAATGCTGCCGATCGTGGACAAGCCAACGATTCAATATATTGTCGAGGAAGCTGTTGCTTCTGGAATTGAAGATATTATTATCGTCACAGGGAAAGGGAAACGTGCAATCGAGGATCATTTCGACATTGCCTTTGAGCTTGAGCAAAACCTTGCGGAAAAAGGAAAACTTAATCTGTTAGAAAAGGTGCGTTATTCTACCAATCTTGCAGACATCCATTATATTCGCCAGAAGGAGCCAAAGGGCCTTGGACATGCCGTTTGGTGTGCCCGTAACTTCATTGGTGATGAACCGTTTGCCGTTTTACTTGGGGATGACATTGTTCAAAGTGAGACCCCGTGCTTAAGACAGTTAATTGAACAGTATGAGGAAACTCATTCCTCGGTTATAGGTGTTCAGACAGTTCCAGATAACGAGACACATCGATATGGGATTGTGGAACCTTCGGTTCAGACTGGAAGAAGATATCAGGTAGAGAACTTCGTGGAGAAACCTGCTCCTGGTACCGCCCCATCTAATCTTGCGATTATGGGAAGATATATTCTCACTCCAGAAATCTTCATGTTCCTTGACAAGCAGGAGACCGGCTCGGGCGGTGAAATCCAGCTCACCGATGCGATACAGCAGCTGAACCAAATCCAGCGCGTGTTTGCCTATGATTTTGAGGGTAAACGATATGATGTAGGGGAGAAGCTTGGGTTTGTGAAGACGACGTTGGAGTTTGCTTTGCAGGATGATAGGTTGCGGGAAGAGTTGTTGGGGTATATGGAGGAGATGTTGGGGAAGAATAAGGTAATTTGAGGCTAGTTGATTTGGGAGTTCCTGTGGTTGCGGGATGACGGTTTCATAGCTAATGTACATAGTTAAGAGAAACTCGAAGCTCTTCAAATTATTGATTTTAACTATCATCTCTAATAATTTTTAATTTTCAAATAATATGTTTATTAACGTTTATCTTTGACCATACTGGATATTAAATAAATATCCAGAGGTGTTGATTGAAAGATGAATCGTACTAAAGGTTTTAAACAAAGGTTCCAAAAAAACTTTGCAAACTCTAAAGGATTAACATTGGTAGAACTACTTGCTGTCCTTGCAATAATGGGACTTGTCGCTGGTATCGCAATTCCTTCGGTTCATAGCACATTAGCAAAAGCAAAAGTAGATATTTGCGAACTTAACGCAACACAGCTTGAGAAAATGTATGAATCCCATTTAATCGCTAATGATTTGGAGCATACGGATCAACTGTTTGTAACTTTTATGAAGGCAAACCTTGACGACTCTACTGAGGATTATCGTTATTTCGATGGAGAAGTACAGTGTACCATTCACCCAAAGGATAACACTGAAAAAGAGGGCGAAGTTCCTTATTTATAATTATTAATTATCTTATACAGGCTGTCTGACAATTTATTTGTCAGTGACAGCCTGTTGTTTTGTTGTTTTAGTTTTGATTTGGAGGTAGTGGTTTTGGGGGCCTTGCGGCCTTGTGAGTTACTGGAGATTATTGAATGGTGGTGGGGAACTGACTATCGTAATCAGATAAGATGCTGGAAACCTTGCGGTATAAGAGTTTGAGGCGATTTTAGTGAGAATTATAGATTGATTGAATGGTTTATATAATAGGAAGAAACTCGGTTTAGGATGGTTATGAAGTGAATATCTATTTCGTATTTAAGTGTTAGATTGAATAGATATTACGAGGTGGCTATCAGAAGTAGATAACAATTTTAGTGGTTTAGTAGTTAGTTGGAATGGAAAAATAAAAGATTCTAATTAAGTCCTAATCTACTAAAATATTAACTTAACAAGGGAAGGAAGTCTATAAGATGGAGACGACAAAAGTAAAAGAAAGAATATTCCTCTCTTCACCACATATGAGTGATGAAGGTTATGAAATGCAATATATAAAGGAAGCTTTTGATACAAACTGGATTGCACCCCTTGGTGAAAACGTTAATGGATTTGAAAGAGAGCTTGCTGAGAAGGTTGGTTCTAAAGCTGCTGCAGCACTGTCTTCCGGAACAGCTGCTATTCATCTAGCTCTTAAAGCGGCAGGAGTCGGAGAAGGGGATATTGTATTCTGTCCAACACTTACTTTCTCAGCAACTGCAAATCCAATCATTTATCAAAATGCCACTCCAGTTTTTATAGATAGTGACTATGAAACTTGGAATATGAGTCCAAAGGCATTGGAAGAAGCATTTGATAAGTATCCAGAAGTGAAGGCAGTTATTGTGGTTCATTTATATGGCTTATCCGCTGATATGGATAAAATAATGGGTATTTGTAAGAAACATAATGTAGCGGTTATAGAAGATGCTGCTGAGTCTCTGGGTACTTACTATAAAGGTAAGCATACTGGAACTTTCGGTGACTATGGCATCTTCTCTTTTAATGGAAATAAGATTATCACAACTTCTGGTGGTGGGATGCTTGTTTCTAATAATGAAGAACGAATTGCAAAAGCTAGATTCTGGGCAACTCAATCAAGAGATCAAGCTAGGCATTATCAACATAGTGAATTAGGTTTTAATTACCGGATGAGTAATGTGGTTGCTGGGATTGGTAGAGGGCAGCTTAAAGTGTTAGATCAAAGAGTTGCCAAGAAGAACTACATTTTTGAGTTCTATAAAAGAGCACTTGGTGGACTTGAAGGTGTTGAATTCATGCCTAGCAATGAATGGGATGAACCAAATTATTGGTTAAGCTCAATGACTTTGAGTGGTCTGATTAGACCGATTGATGTTATGCAGGCTCTTGAAAAAGAGAATATCGAATCAAGGCCAGTATGGAAGCCAATGCATATGCAGCCATTCTTTGAAAAGTATGATTTTGTTGGTGATGGTGTTTCGGAGAAGTTGTTTGAAAATGGTGTATGTTTGCCGTCTGATACGAAGATGACGGATGGGGACTTAGAAAGAGTTGTGGAGAATATTAAGGGGTTGTGGTTTAAGTAATGAATAATTCCAAAGGTGGTATTTATAGAAGATTCATAAAAAGACCGATGGATTTCATACTATCATTAATCGCGATTATTGTTCTTAGTCCGATACTTCTTGTAGTTGCAATTCTTGTGAGAACAAAATTAGGTAGCCCTGTTCTTTTCAAGCAAAAGAGACCTGGGCTTAACGAGAAAATTTTTATGATGTATAAGTTTAGGACGATGACGGATGAGAGAGACGAAAATGGAAATCTACTTCCTGATAGTGTTAGGTTGACAAAGTTTGGCAGATTGCTACGTTCTACATCTCTTGATGAACTACCGGAGCTTTTTAATATTTTAAAGGGTGATATGTCCATTATTGGCCCTAGACCATTATTGGTGCAGTATTTACCCTTGTATAACAATCATCAAAAACGACGTCATGAAGTCAGACCAGGGCTATCTGGTTTAGCGCAGGTTAGTGGTAGAAATGCGATTAGTTGGGAAGATAAATTTAATCTCGATGTTGAGTATGTGGACAATGTAAGATTCATTGAAGATTGGAAGATAATTTTTTTAACCATTAAAAAGGTTTTCGTTCGAGAGGGTATTAATTCAGAAACTGCTGCTACGATTGAACCTTTTAAGGGAACCAAAAAGGAAAGAATGGAAATATGAAAAACAAACTTTTAATAATTGGTGCCAGTGGCCATGGAAAAGTTGTTGCGGACATTGCATTGAAAATGAATAGATGGCAGAGCATTGCTTTTTTAGACGACAACAAAGGCATCGAAAAATCAATGGGTTTAGAAGTTATTGGGACTTCAGATGATGTTTTTACACATATAGATGAGTACGAAATATTTGTGGGTATTGGTAATAATACTACGAGACAAAGAATTTATGAAATGCTTGAAACATTTGGGGCTAGTATTCCGGTATTAATTCACCCGAATGCAATTATAGGTTCACTAGTAGATATCGGAATTGGGACAGCTGTTATGGCGGGAGCAATTGTTAACTGCTGTTCCAAAATAGGTAGAGGTTGCATTATTAATACCGGTTCTACAATAGATCATGATAATTGTATTGAAGATTTTGTTCATATATCACCGGGAGTTCACCTGGCAGGTACGGTTAAAGTTGGATTAGGATCTTGGTTAGGGATTGGTAGTGTAGTAAGTAATAATATCACTATCACTAACGGATGCAAGGTAGGTGCTGGTTCTGTTGTGGTAAAGGATATAACTGAACCTGGTGTTTATGTTGGTGTTCCAGTTAGGAGAGTATAGGAATATGAAAATACTTGTATTAGCTAATTTTGGTATGGGGTTATATAACTTTAGAAAAGAGTTATTAGAGGAACTAATTAAGCAAGATAATGAAGTTTACATTTCTTTACCTGATGATGAATATGTATCTAAGCTAGAAAAAATAGGATGTAAGTTTATAGATACTCATCTAGAAAGAAGAGGAACAAATCCACTTACAGATCTTAAGTTATTGCTTAACTATGTTGGAATAATAAAACGGATTAAGCCAGATGTTGTTTTAACATACACAATTAAACCTAATGTTTATGGTGGTATAGCGTGCTCAATAACTAAAACTCCATATATTACAAATATAACAGGCCTTGGTACCTCTGTTGAAAATAAGGGTATAATTCAGAAAATCACTTTGATGCTTTATAAGCTAGGATTAAAGAAAGCATCATGTGTGTTTTTTCAAAATAAAACTAATCGAATGTTTTTCAAAGACAATAGAATCGTTGAGAGTAAGACAAGGTTAATTCCGGGATCAGGGGTGAATTTACAACAGCATAGATTTGAAGAATATCCCCTAAGTGATGATAAGATAAGATTCCTTTTTATTGGTCGAATCATGAAAGCAAAGGGAATAGAGGAATTACTAGAAGCAGCAAAATTAGTGAAAGTGAATTATCCTAATGTGAAATTTGATTTAATTGGTGGTACTGAAGAGAATTATAATGAAGAAATAGATAAGCTAGAAAAACAAGAAATTATTAAATATCACGGGCAGCAGGATGACGTACATTCATTTATTAAAAAATCGCATGCAACAATACTTCCGTCTTATCATGAAGGTTTAGCTAATGTACTTCTGGAGTCTGCTTCATCTGGAAGACCGGTGTTGGCTTCAAGAGTACCAGGTTGTATCGAAACTTACGAAGATGGTTTGACTGGCTTTGGTTTTGAGGCTATGAATGTTGATAGCTTAGTTCAAGCAATCATAAAATTTATTAATCTCTCTTACGATGAAAAAAGAGAAATGGGAATAGCTGGACGAAGAAAGATGGAAAATGAATTTGATAGAAATATAGTTATTAATGCGTACTTACAAGAAATAAATCTGATAACAAATAAGGAGAATTTAAATGAATCTATACGAGAAGTTAGTTAACAAAGAAGAGAAGATATCATTAGTTGGATTAGGTTATGTTGGTATGCCGATAGCTGTTGCATTTGCTAAGAAAGTTAATGTAATCGGTTTTGATGTGAATAAGCAAAAAATTGATCTTTATAAAAGTGGTATAGACCCAACAAAAGAGGTAGGAAATGAGGTAATCAAAAACACAACTGTTGAATTTACTTCAGATGAAACAAGCCTTAGAGAAGCAAAATTTCATATTGTTGCTGTTCCAACACCTGTGAAAGATGATCACACACCTGATTTAACACCAGTGGAATCCGCAAGTCGTACTTTAGGTAGAAATTTAACAAAAGGTTCAATAGTTGTCTTTGAATCTACTGTTTATCCGGGTGTAACTGAAGATATTTGCGTTCCAATATTAGAAAAAGAGTCAGGATTAAAATGTGGTGTTGATTTTAAAGTTGGTTATTCACCAGAAAGAATTAATCCTGGTGATAAAATTCACCGACTAGAAACTATTATAAAAGTTGTTGCAGGCCAAGATGAAGAATCTCTAGATACTATTGCAAAAGTATATGAATTAGTTGTTGAAGCTGGTGTGCATAAAGCAGAAAGTATTAAAGTGGCTGAAGCTGCAAAGGTGATTGAGAATTCACAGCGTGATATTAATATTGCTTTCATGAATGAGCTTTCTATCATTTTTAATAAAATGGGAATTGATACAAAAGCAGTACTTGAAGCGGCAGGAACGAAGTGGAACTTCCTTAATTTCTCTCCAGGGTTAGTAGGTGGTCACTGTATAGGGGTTGATCCATACTATCTAACGTACAAAGCAGAGCAAATGGGTTATCATTCTCAAATCATCCTTTCAGGAAGAAAAATTAATGATGATATGGGCAAGTACGTTGCTGAAAGTACAGTAAAGAAAATGATTAAAGCAAATAAACAAATAAATGGTGCGAAAGTAGCTATATTTGGTGTTACGTTCAAAGAAAACTGTCCCGATGTTCGAAATACAAAAGTGGTGGACGTAATTAAAGAATTAGAAGAGTACGGAGTAGATGTCAAAGTTGTAGATCCTCAAGCGGATAAAGAAGATCTATGGCGTGAATATAGAATTAATCTTTTTGAAGTAGAAGATATAAAAGAGATGGATGCAGTAATCTTTGCCGTTCCACATGATGAATTTAAAGCTATTCAATTGGAAGATGTCAAAACGATGTTTGGGATAACTGGATACGTAGATTCAGAAGTTATGAATGAAGTAGCTGCAACGTCTGAGTTAGATATAGATATTTATAGAAAAGATTGTGTACTAATGGATCTCAAAGGAATGTTTAATAGAAAAGAAGCAGAAGATGCTGGATTTGTATATTGGAGGTTGTAAAAATGGGATATGAAAATATAAAGTTTCCAGAAGGTAGTAAATTCCTAGTTACTGGCTCAGCAGGTTTTATTGGTTCTAACTTAGTAGAAGCCATACTTAAATTAGGATATAAAGTTAGGGGACTTGATAATTTTTCAACTGGGAAAAAGGAAAATGTAGAAGAGTTTTTAAACAATCCTAATTACGAATTTATCGAAGGAGATATTCGTGATCTTGACACATGTATGAAAGCTTGTGATGGAATCGATTATGTTTTGAACCAAGCTGCATGGGGGAGCGTTCCAAGAAGTATTGAGATGCCTTTGTTTTATGAAGAAGTAAATATAAAAGGTACCTTAAATATGATGGAAGCAGCAAGGCAAACTGGTGTAAAGAAATTTGTCTACGCTTCAAGTTCATCAGTGTATGGAGACGAGCCAAATCTGCCCAAAAAAGAAGGGAGAGAAGGCAACGTATTATCACCTTATGCACTTACTAAAAAAGTAGATGAAGAATATGGAAAACTTTACACAAAAATGTACGGCCTCGACACTTATGGCATGCGTTATTTTAATGTGTTTGGTAGAAGACAAGATCCTAATGGTGCCTATGCAGCTGTTATCCCGAAATTTATTAAACAACTGTTGAATGATGAACCCCCAACCATTAATGGTGATGGAAAGCAGAGCAGAGATTTTACTTACATCGAGAATGTAATCGAGGCCAACTTGAAAGCTTGTAATGCATCCCATGAAGCAGCAGGACAGGCCTATAATATTGCTTATGGGGGAAGAGAGTTTTTGATAGATATCTATACCCATTTGTTGAATGCATTAGGAAAAGATATTCAGCCGATTTTTGGACCTGATCGTAAGGGTGATATTAAGCATAGTAATGCTGATATTAGTAAAGCGAAAGAAATGTTAGATTATAATCCAGATTGGAGCTTTGAAAGAGGAATTGAGGCAGCAATTGAGTGGTATAAGAAAAATTTATAGATAACTTAATAGTATGGAATAAGCTGTTAAAAGCAAACGAATAGCTTACTATGATTTTTTAGGAGAGGTTTTACTATTAAAATGAATAAAATGGCTATAATAATTCCGGTATATAATTCAGAAAATCATATTTCAAAATGTCTAGATAGTGTTATTAAACAAAATTTATACGATATTGAAATAATTGTAATTGATGATGGTTCTACAGATAACAGTGCAGAAATTATTAAATCTTATCAAAAAACGGATAATAGAATAAAGTATTTCTATCAGGAAAATGCTGGCCCAGGGATTGCAAGAAATACTGGGCTGACGCATTGTACAGCAGAATATATTGCTTTTATTGATTCAGATGATTGGGTTGAAAAAGATTTCTGCTCGAAAATTTACCAAGAAGCCAAAGGTAAAAATGCTGATATTGTGTATTTTAATTACTTCGAGGAATCAGAAAAGGGAAATATAATAGGAATTAAAGATATTTCCAAATTTAAAACCTATGATAAAAGAACTTTATTAAAATATCAAGTCACTGGAAAAATGCCTTGGGGTGCTAGGAGTAGGGTTATTAAACGAAGTATTATTACTAATAACTCTATAATATTCTCTTCTCAAAGAAATGCAGAAGAATTGATTTTTAGTTTTAAATCCTTATATTATTCTCAAAATGTAATCTTTTTGTCCGAACCATTGTATCATTATTTGATTCGCAAAAACTCACAGTCACGTCATTCTGATGCATCTTATGTACTTAAGGAAGTTTATAAGAATATTAAAGAAGAACTTAAAAAAATGGGAATAGAAAAACAGTTTACTAAATCCCTAAATGGCTTACTTATATCATCTTATGCAATTAGGATGTACTCCTTTACACAAAATAATAATATTATTGAAACTTATAAGAATTCTTTAAAGGCATATAAAGAATATAGTACACAGTTTTCAGATCTTCAATATGATGAGGATTGTGTTGATAGGCGAGTTAAAATAATAGCAAATTGGTTTTGTAAAGGAAGAATCTTGCCCATTCTTATATTAGGTTATGGCTATCGAGTACTTAGTACTTTAAAAGGTAGGGCTTGATTTTTTAATCGGATTTTTGTCTAACATTGTTCGAATTAAATAAAGAAAGGGTAAGATATATGGATTTATGTTATATCATTGATAAAGGTTTTACGAAACATAAAAACAAGTTTTATTGTAATGCAATAGATCTAAAATTGCTTATGAGATTCAAAGAATATTTTGATAATATTATTGTTATAGGAAGAGAAAGTGAATATACTAATTCTTTTAAAGAAGTAGATATCCCAGGAGTATATGTGAAGCTAACTCCTACACTCTTCTCTCCAAAGAATATTTTACGAAATTATGGTGAAATAAATAAAACTCTATTAGATGGAATCCAGAAGTGCGATGTAGTTATGTATAAAGGGATAAATGGCTATTTTGCCAATAAAATGGCAAAAAGGCTTAATAAGATCAGTGTTGGATATATTGGTGGCAGTACGTATGATACTCTTGTAAATATTGGGAGCCCTCTAAAAAAAGGATTTGCGTGGGTTCCAGATTTAATGATTAAGAAATCGGTTAAAAATTCAGATTTTGTACAGTATGTTACAAATTATTTACTAGAAAGATATCCTACTAATGGCGAGTATATCATTTGTTCAAGTGTTTTGGCTCCATCAATAAATGATGAAATAAGATTAAAGAGAATGGAAAAAATAAACAACAATAATAATCTAATTAATCTTGGTTTGATTGGTTATGTTGAAAATAACATTAAAGGTATAGATACAGCTATTAAAGCACTTAAGTACTTGGATAATAATTATCAATTGAAAGTACTTGGAAGAGGAGATTATGAATGGCTTTTAAATATTGCAAAGGAGCTGGGTGTAGAGGATAGAGTTGAGTTTTGCGGTACATTACCTGGTGGTAAAGATGTTTGGAATTGGTTAGATGATATTGATATTTATATTCAACCCAGTATTACTGAGGGATTACCGCGTGCTACCGTTGAAGCAATGGGGAGAGGATGTCCAGTAATAGCTGCAGATACTGGTGGTTTAAAGGATCTCATTGATTCGAAATGGAGACATAAGCCTAAAGATTACAAGGCATTAGCAAAACTTATTTTAGAGTTAAGTTCGAGTGAGGAAAAAATGGTGATTTCTTCAAACGAAAATATGGATATGGCCTCAAACTTTGACGAGAGAATAATTAAAGAAAAATATGATGAATTTTTTAATAGAATTATTTTAAATACAAAATAGGCTAATAATTTCAAGACAGCTTTATGAAAAGATATATAAGTTTTCCAAAGTATATGGATTTTATTGTTTTGTATTAATAAAAAGATTATATCTTATCAGTATTTTTAGGATTTAGGTTGCTTTAAAGAAAGGCGAAAATTATGATTATCGTAATAAAATTAATAACTTTTTTAATTGGTAGTTTTCTTCTTTTTAATATAGTAAAGGCATTTTTTTTGAAAGATAACTACAACACAATTATATATCCTACAGTAGTTTTTTACTTTTTTTGCTACTTACCATTATTTTATGATCTTGTAATTGGAAGACCAGATTATGATTTGAAATTTTCAGGGTTTATCGTAAGTTTCAATAATACAGTTGTAGAAATTATATACTGTTTTGTTCTTATTTATATAATGTTATTATTTCGTTCTTTCCAAAAAAGACACTTTTATAGGAAAAAGTTAGAGTTCAATTCTACTTCTTCTAATTGGTTTTTTATCTTAGGAATTTTAGGAATGACATTATATGTTTTACCACTTTTATTTAACCCGCATATATTTTCAGTTATTCTAAATTATGATATATGGTATTATGCAGATGAAACTTTTAGTCAAATTAAATCATTTAGTTTTTTCTTCATATTCATTTCTTTATTTTTGTTAATTATTGAAGAAAACAGAAAAATCTTTTGGCTGAAATTAATTATATTAATTCCATATATATATTTAGGTTTTCTTATGAACGGGAAAAGAAACATAGTGTTTATATTCTTTGTTGGATTAATTTACATTATTTTAACAAATAGAATAATAAGAAATAAAATGATATACATTTTTATAATTCCCATAATATTATTCTCATTACTTTCTTATTCTTCATGGTACCAGGACGATTTCAATCGAGGGGGAGGGGACTCGTTTCAGGAGGAATATACAGATTTTAGAGTGAATTTTGGTAGAGATAATACAATGAAAATGGTTATTTATTCGGAGTTATTCGATAATAATAAGATATTAGATTATAAAGGACAAAGTATGCTTTTTTATCCAACTGCTTTCATACCGAGAGACCTTTGGGAGGATAAACCATTACCGTTCTCTCAATATTTAACAAGTTATTTATTAGGATATCAAGATGGAAGGTTATTAGGATGGTCAATGACAACAAACGTTATCGATGAATTTCTTGCTAATTGTGGTATCTTTATTGGAGCACTCCTTTCCCCTTTCTTTTATATTTTCTTATGTAAACTGGGAATGCGATACTCCAAGGGTATACTAGGAAATTTGGTTTTAGTTCTTTCAATCTTCTTGTCAATAATTCTCATGGCTGTTCAGATGTCAGCATTTGTAACTGCATTGTATTTATTAATTCTTTGTATAGTTATATATAAATTCTCTAGTAGATTTACTTTAAAAATAAAAAGATAGCTTATCTTTTTTTAGATTGGATTGTGAAATGAAAATCATGTCTAAGACCGAAAAACTGACGTTAAAGAGGAATTTTTCATGGAATTTTGTAGGAAGTTTAATATATTCCTTGAGCCAATTTTTAGTCATTATAATAATAAATAAATTTGGGAATGTCGAATTAGTGGGCTTATATACGCTAGGTTTATCAGTAACTGCTCCGATTATAATGTTGACAAATCTACAATTACGCCAAGTACAAGCCACTGATACAAATGGTGAATATCAGTTTAATGATTATTTTGGTATACGTATTCTCATGGGTTTTGTTGCTTTGTTAATAACATTAATCGTTACACTAATATTTGATTATGAATTAAGTATAACTTTAGTTATATTGGTTGTGAGTCTCATTAAAGTTGTCGATTCTTATAGTGAAGTAATTTATGGACATTTACAACAGAATGAAAGAATGGATTATATCGGAGTTTCAAGAATACTCAAAGGGGTTCTAAATGTTTCGGTCTTTTTTATTGTGTTGCAATTAAAAGGAAGCTTAACTTTAACCTTAATACTAATAACAGTTGGTTTGTTTCTTAGTTTTTTGATTTATGATGTCAGGAAGGTTAGATATTTTACTAATAAACTAACTCCTTCTTTTAAAATTACTAAAATGAAAGGTATAATTACATTAACATTCCCTCTAGGTTTGATGTTAATGTTGGGTTCATTAAATACGAATATTCCAAGAGTTCTTATACACAGATTTATGGGCACTGACTCTCTTGGATATTTTGCTAGTATTGCTTACCTTATGGTCGCCGGAAATTTATTTATAAGTTCTTTGGGACAGGCAGTAGCACCACGCTTAGCAAAGTTATATGCATCTGGGGAAAGCTCAAAATTTAATTTGCTATTGTTGAAAATGGCTGGGTTAGGTGCATTAATTGGATTAATGGGTGTTTTAGTAGCCACTATTTTAGGAGAACAAATTTTAACAATTATATATAGTAGTGATTATGCTAAATACAATTATTTATTAATATTAGTAATGTTTGCGAGTGTATTTTCTTATTCGGCATCTTTTTTGGGTTATGGATTGACTGCCATGAGGAAATTTAATATCCAACCTATTCTTGGTGTTATTTGGAGTGGGGTTAGTTTGGTAACTTCAATTATACTTATCCCCTATCTAGGTTTAAAAGGCGCCGGATATACATTGCTAATTAGTTCAATTATACAATTATTAACAATTCATATAACAATATGGTTTGGTTTGAACGAAAAGAAACAATGATTGCTACATTTATTTAATATGAAAGAGTTTTAGAAATCACCAAATTGGAGTAGGTTTATTATATTATGAAAATGTTAATGAAATATTCTCAACAAAAGGATTGTGAAAACTATGGGGAATCCAATTAGTGTTTTACATGTAATTGCGGGAATGAATCGTGGTGGAGCTGAAACTTTATTAATGAATATTTTTCGGAAAGTTGATAAAGAAAAATTTAAGTTTAGTTTTCTAGTTCATTCTGGCACGGAGGGCCACTTTGATAAAGAAATTTTAGAATTGGGTGGCACTATTTTTAGAGCTGAAAATCCTAAAAAAAATTTAAAAAAATACAAAGAAGAATTAAGAAGTATTTTGGAGAACAAGGGAATAGATGTTGTGCATAGTCACCTGTATAGCTTTAGTGGATATATTTTGAAAGTTGCCAACGATGCAAATGTCCCTGTTAGAATAGCACATAGTCACAATATTCAAGACGGATATTCAAAAGGTATTTGGAGGACACTATATAGAAATTATATGCGTTCTCTAATTAAAAAAAATAGTACAGATTTTCTTGCATGTTCTAAAGAGGCATGTATTTCTTTGTTTGGTAAATCACCTGAACAGAATTCAAGGATTAAGATTATCAAAAATGGAATAGATATATCCCTATTACAATTAATTGATAGGGAAAACTTTAGAAGAGATGTTATCTCTGAATTAGAGTTAAATGAAGGATCAACTATGATTGGTCATGTAGGTAGTTTTACCAAACAAAAAAATCACAAGCAGATTTTGGATATTTTTCAAGAATATCTTGAAAAAGACCCTAACTCATATTTAATATTGGTGGGAGATGGTCCTCTAAAAGGAGAAATCATAAATAAAGTATCGAAAGAGAATTTAACAAATAATGTTATTTTCTTAGGGATCCGTGAGGATATACCTAGATTAATGGCTGCTTTTGATCTGTTTTTATTTCCATCTCTTTTTGAGGGCTTAGGTATAGTATTGATAGAAGCTCAAGCTGCGGGGACTCAATGTGTTGTATCTGATAAAGTTCCTACTGAAGCAGATCTAAATATAGATTTATTAAATTTTATGAGTTTAGACTCAACTTCGAAAGAATGGTCAGAAAGATTATTTGAACTTAAACACAAGAAATCATTAGATCGAAATGTTATTATGAACGCTATTAATCAAGAAAAATACAATATTGATTTTACAGTTAATGAGTTATGTAAAATATATAGTCAATTTATTGGCTAGTTTTTTAGTTTAAATAACAGAAAGAAATAATAACAATATTATACTATAATAGCTTTGTATAAAGATTGAATTATAATTTGTAATATTAATCTTTTTATTTCGTATTTGCACATTGTGATATTAAATATAAAAATTTACCACAAACACTCCCAAAAGCTTGTTATTATTTCATATAATAGATTTAAGAGTCACTGTTTTAAAAACAGTAATTTTTGTTGCTATGCGGATGTCTCAAAAGCAAAGCGAGAACTAGGTTGGACAGCAAAACGTGATATTATCGCCATGTGCCGAGATGCTTGGCGATTTGAGAAGAATTATAAGGAATAGGAAATTTACCCGCTGAGCCAAAATGGCTGGGCGGGTTTATTTTTTATGCATTTAAATTATTTTTCGTTAATATTTGTTCATCTATAATTTTGCCCTCTTCTAAATCAATAAGCATAGTTGTGATGTTTAGTCTTAACAGTCTTGGGGGGTATTTAAGAATAATCCCATATATTTTTTCATTACTAACTGCTATTGTGAATTTTGTAATATCATCTCTATCGTATATAGCTAGCCTGCCATATGTACGTGATATAATATCTTTTGCTCGCATATCATCTCTGAAATGCTTGTCATCGTCTTCTCGAGTACGAAAGTACCTAAAATCAATATGCCATTCTTCTTTCCCTTTTTTAGCCACTATGTCTCCTATAGAAGGACCTCTCCTTGTCCGTTCAACTCCCCAACCGTCTATAATTAACTTAGGTGTAACAACTTCAATAAACCTTTCTTCCGCTTCTCTATGTTCAATCATAAAACTAGCATTTGAACTGATATATCCTGCTTTATCCATAAGTTCTTCATAAGAAGTTTCTAAGACTGGAGCAATGGCTCTTAATACGTCGGGTGAGATTTTTTGCCTTTCGCCAGTTTCGATTCTGCTAATTTCCGCATTACTTACTCCTGACTTTTCAGCAAGCTCTCTTTGAGAAATTGACTTGTCTTTTCTTAACTGTTTTAAATACTCACCAAAGCTCATAATAACCCTCCATTTCAATTTCATTATACATAAAATGCTACCAAATGGCAACACTTATTCACGATATCGATTGACGTATGGTAAAACGCGGTGTTAGAATTGGTCTATGTTACCAAATGTAAATCAAAAAGAGGTGATACAACCATGCGACTTAATGTTGAGTATCTTCAAGAGATCCTGAAGCAAAAACAGTGGTCTGAGCGGCAATTCGCTTTAAAAACGGGCTTATCTCCTGCAACTGTTTCACGTATACTAAGTAAAAAAAGAGGTGCAGGAGCAAAGGCGATTGGTGCAATTCGCAAAGCTTTGCCTGAGGAATCACTGGAAAAGTTATTTTTTTTGGATTAAGTGTTACCGAATGTAACAATTTATAGTCAATAAAATGTTACTTGTATTATATAGTCAATAACACAAAAGGTGGTTTTAACAATGAAAATTGAAATTGATGTTAAGGGTTTAGATGTTGTTGTAGCTGCTTTCAATAATCTTGCAAATGTATTGAGTGCTACAAGTCTACCAACAGAAATTAATTTTGTGAAGGAAGTAGCCCCTGCCAAACAAGATGAAAAGGAAAACGCCAAGCCTAAGGTAACCAAAAACGTTACCACTCTGGAAAAGGTTAGAGCAAAACTCGCCGCATTATCACAAGAAGGCAAACAAGCCCAAGTGAAGGCCCTTATCACGGAATTTGGTGCGAAAAAACTTAGTGATATCCCTGCTGGAAAATATGCGGAATTACTCAAGAAAGCAGAGGAACTGTAATGGCACAGCACGCATTACTTTCCGCATCTGGTGCACATAGGTGGATGGTTTGTACCAAGTCTTCGAGATTGGAGGAGTCTATGGAAGAGGAAACATCAGTCTATGCCGAGGAAGGAACCCTTGCCCACGAGCTAGCAGAACTTAAGATTGCAATGGAAGTAGGGCTCATTTCAAAGCAAAAGTACGCTAGGAAGTTAAAACAGATTCGCTCTGATCCACTTTATACGGAAGAAATGGACAAGGCAACAGACTCACATAAAGATTTTTGCATTGAGCGGTTTAATGAAGCGAAAGCAGTCACAAAGGATGCAGTGATTATGCTCGAGCAACGATTGGACTACAGCCCTTGGGTCAAAGAGGGTTTTGGTACATCTGATACGACAATTATCAGTGAGAATACGTTAGAAATTATCGATCTTAAATATGGAAAAGGAATTGCGGTCAGTGCGTATGAGAATACACAAATGAAGCTTTACGCACTTGGGGCTATCAATCAGTTTGGTTTCTTATATGACCTCGAAACAATTCAAATGACTATTAGCCAGCCAAGACTGGATAGTATTTCTTCTTTTGAGATGTCGGTAGATGATCTTCTTACTTGGGCAGAAACTGATGTTCAACCAAGAGCTGAATTAGCATTTGCTGGATTGGGGAGCTTTGTTGCTGGATCCCACTGTAGATGGTGCAAGGCGAAGGCGACTTGCAGAGCGAGAACGGAAGAAAATATGAAACTAGCTATTTTGGATTTTCAGCAACCGCCGCTACTGGCAGATGAGGAAGTGGTGGAAGTGCTCGCTTCGATTGATGAACTGATCAGTTGGGCAAAGGATGTTCAGGAATTTGCTTTAGCTAAGGCTATGGATGAAAACAAGCAGTGGCCAGGCATGAAACTTGTGGAAGGTAGAGGCAGCCGCAAATACACAGATGAAAATGCAATAGTTGAGGCACTCACAACTGCAGGATATGACAGTGATGTGATTTATAAGAAATCACTTAATACGATTACGACACTTGAAAAAGAACTCGGCAAAAAAGCCTTTGAAGAGTTGCTTGGCTCATTGGTTACCAGGGCGCCGGGCAAGGTAAAGCTCGTGCCAGAAGAGGACAAGCGGCCAGAAATAAAAGCTTCACCCGAAGTAGACTTTCAATAATGAGGAGGAAATAAATTATGGTAAAAATTACGATTGGAACAAAGGAAAACCCGGTACGTTTCAGTTATGCAAATGTGCACCAAGCGGTAAGTGTGAATGGTAGTGATCCAAAGTATTCTGTGAGTATTATTATCCCGAAAACGGACAAAAAGGCCATTAAGAAAGTCAATGATGCCATTCAAAAAGCAAAACAAGAAAATAAGGATAAGTTTGGTGGAAAAGCGCCGTCGAATTTGAAAAGCCCATTGCGGGATGGAGATGTGGACCGTGAAGATGATGAGGCTTATGCGGATTCCTATTTCATTAATGCAAACAGCAAGATTAAACCAGGCATTGTGGATGCAGACTTAAATCCAATCATGGATCAAAGCGAGTTTTACTCAGGGTGTTATGGGAGAGTCAGTTTGACTTTTTACGCTTACAACGTAAATGGAAATAAGGGAATTGCAGCAGGGCTTCAAAACATTATGAAGACTGCTGATGGAGATCCACTAGGTGGCAGAAGTAGTGCTGAAGCTGATTTTTCTGATGATAGTGACGATGATGATGACGATCTCTTAGGTTGATGTATATGAATCTATTATCCATTGACATAGAAACTTACAGTAGTGTAGACCTCATTAAATCTGGGGTCTACGCCTACTGTGAATCAGCTGATTTTGAAATTCTCCTCTTTGCTTTCGCTGTTGATGATCAAGAAGTGAAAATTGTCGATTTAGCTTCTGGCGAGAAGATACCAGATGACATTGTAAGTGCAATGGTGGACCCAGCAGTGATAAAGACAGCTTACAATGCCAATTTTGAACGAACGTGTTTGGCTAAGCACTTTCAACAGCCGATGCCGCCGGACCAATGGAGGTGTTCATCGGTTCATGCTTTAATGCTTGGTTTACCTGGATATCTCGATGGAGTGGCGAAATGCCTCAAGTTGAAGGAACAGAAAATGAAGGAAGGGAAAGCCTTAATTCGATACTTTTCTGTTCCTTGTAAACCTACAAAAGTGAATGGGGGAAGAACCCGCAATCTTCCAGAGCATGACTTGGATAAGTGGACTACTTTTAAGGATTACTGCAAACAAGATGTTGAGGTCGAAAGACAAATCCGAAAGAAGCTAGAGGCTTTTCCCATTCCGAAAGTTGAACAGAAGCTTTGGGAATTGGATCAGAAAATAAATGACGAAGGTGTTCTCATCGACAAGAGCCTAGTCATAAATGCCATTCAGGCAGATAAATCTTTCCAGAATGAGCTCCTTAAAGAAGCGGTGTGTTTAACAGGGGTAGAAAATCCAAATAGTCCAGCACAGTTAAAAGGTTGGTTGCTTAAGCAAGGTATAGAAGTTGATAGCCTTGCGAAGAAAAATGTAGAAGCACTGATGGGTGAAGTGGCAAATCTTGAAGTTAAACGGCTGTTGGAATTAAGACAGGCAATGTCAAAAACATCAGTGAAAAAGTATGAAGCAATGGATCGGTCTATCTGTACTGACCAAAGAATTAGGGGTTTGTTGAAATTCTACGGGGCAAACCGTACAGGCCGCTGGGCGGGTAGACTTGTTCAAATTCATAACCTACCAAGAAACAGTTTGAAAGATTTACAGATTGCAAGGGATCTTTTGAAGTCAGGGAACTATGAAGCTTTGGAACTTCTTTTTGATAGTGTGTCAGACGTATTATCTCAATTAATTCGAACGGCGTTTATTCCTTCACAGGGCAACCGTTTTATTGTAGCTGACTTTTCAGCAATTGAAGCAAGAGTAATTGCGTGGCTTGGGGGAGAGCATTGGCGAATGGATGTGTTCCAATCTCATAGGAAGATTTATGAAGCTTCTGCTGCACAAATGTTCAAGGTACCCATTGAAACGATTGATAAGGGTAGTCCGCTAAGGCAGAAAGGAAAAATTGCTGAACTGGCTCTTGGTTATGGCGGTTCTAAAGGGGCGTTGATGCAGATGGGGGCTTTAGAAATGGGTTTGACCGAGGATGAACTTCCGGAGTTAGTTTCCGCTTGGCGAGAGGCTAATCCGAATATCGTGAAACTTTGGTGGGGAATCGAAGCGGCAGCTATCAAAGCAGTAAAAGAAAAAGCGGTGGTGAAAATGCAGTATGGACTTACCTTTCATTACACCAAAGGCATTCTATTTATTACACTGCCATCTGGTCGTTCCCTTGCTTATGTTAGGCCAAGAATCGGGATAGATGAGCGTTTTGGAAAGGAACAACTCACGTATGAAGGAACGGAGCAAGGCTCCAAGCAGTGGGGCAGGATTCCTACTTACGGTGGCAAACTAACGGAGAATATTATTCAAGCCATTGCTAGGGATTGTCTTGCTGTTGCTATGCTGAGGTTGGATGAAGGGGGATATCGGATTAACTTTCATGTTCATGATGAAGTTATCCTTGATGTTCCTGTCGGAACGGGATCAATGGAAGAAGTAGAAAACATAATGGGTCAACCGATTGATTGGGCTCCGGGACTTCCTCTAGGAGCAGATAGCTTTGAAACCTATTATTACAAAAAAGATTAAATCGAATAGGAGGATAACAAAGATGAATAGTTTACGAGTGTTCAGTTCTTCAGAATTTGGTCAGTTAGAAGTAATGGTGATTGATGGGAAAGAATACTTTCCTGCAACAGATGTGGCAAAAATGCTCTCCTATAGTAATCCTCATCAGGCCATCATCAAAAACTGCCGGTACCTAACAAAAAGAGAGGTACCTCATCCACAGAGTGAAGGGAAAACAATCGAAAAGAATTTTATTCCTGAAGGTGATGTTTACCGTTTAATCATCGGTGCTGCATCCCAAGGGAAAAATAAAGAAGTAAAGAAAAAAGCGGAGCAATTCGAACATTGGATTTTCGATGAAGTGCTACCGGATATCAGAAAACATGGGTTGTATGCTTCAGAGTCACTTCTGAATGACATTCTTAAAAATCCCGAATTGGGGATTAAGCTCTTTACTGAGTATAAAGAGGCCAAAGAAAAAGCAAAAATGCTTGAACTGGAAAATGCTCAAAACAAACAGATCATCGGAGAGCTGAAACCGAAAGCTTCCTATTATGATTTGGTTCTTCAAAATAAATCTGTTGTACCGATTAGCCTTATTGCGAAGGATTACGGATTATCCGCTAGAAAACTGAACGCCACCCTTCATGAGCTAGGTGTGCAATACAAAATGGGAAAAACGTGGCTTCTCTATCAAAAATATGCGGAAATGGGCTATACCCAATCAAAAACTCATGCCATTGATGCAGATAGAAGTGTGATGCATACGTATTGGACGCAAAAGGGTCGATTATTTCTTTACGAGCTACTTAAGAGAGAAAAAGGATTAGTACCGTTGATTGAGCGCTCTACTAAATCGGCATAGTTGGGAAGTGTCTAACGTGGCTGATATAGACACAGTGAAATTCCTAGTGGAATTAAGGCAGTTTAAAAGTGTAATACCGAAACAGGCAATGAAAACATTGAAAGGTCAGGCCCTTTCCGGTGATTTGGAAGGAGCAAAAAAAGGCCTAGGTACTGTGTTACGTAGGAGGGCTGGTAGATGTGAAAGGGCTCAGTGAACAAAAAAGTCATAGTATAAAACATGATGGAAATCTCACGATTGCGACCGGAAGAAACAGAAAAGAATTGAATTGGAAAAACCGTGAAATGCTCTGGTCTGAGGTTATTCAGAAGTTAAGTACTACTGTTAGAACACACGAAACGTATGAGGAATATAAAAAGCTTTCCAAAATAAAACAAGATGAGATTAAAGACGTTGGTGGATTTGTCGGTGGTACCTTAAAGGGTGGCAGAAGAAAACATGACAGTGTGGTTTGGCGGCAGATTGTTTCTCTTGATGCTGACTTTGTGAAAGGGGATTTATGGGCATCTGTTGAGACCATGTTTGGCTACGGGTGCGCCATATACTCTACTCATAAACATCACCCGAAGAATCCAAGGTTAAGGCTAGTCATTCCCCTATCAAGGCCAGTTACCGCCGATGAATATGTACCAATTGCAAGAAGGATAGCCGCTGACCTTGGAATTGACTTTTTCGATGATACCACCTATCAAGTACACCGGCTGATGTATTGGCCATCGACATCATCGGATGGGGAATTTGTCTTTAAAGTGTTGGACGAGCCATGGATCGATCCAGATGCTGTTTTGGCGAGATATCCAGATTGGAGAGATTCTTCTTACTGGCCCGAAAGCTCAAGAACTGTTCACGAGCGAAAGAGGCTCGCTGATAAGCAAGGTGATCCCAAATCCAAAGAAGGTGTTGTCGGTGCTTTTTGCCGGACTTACACTGTCACCGATGTGATTGAGAAATATTTAAGTGATATTTACGTTCCTTGCGAGGATCCAAACCGATATACGTATTCAGCTGGTTCCACAGCTGGTGGGTTGGTGATATACGAAAATGGTGACTTTGCATACTCTCATCATTCTACTGACCCTATTGGTGGAAGGCTTGTTAACGCATTTGATTTAGTTCGCATGCATTTATTTGGTGACTTAGATGAGGCAGTAAAAGAAGGAGCACCAATCAATCGATTGCCTTCGTATAAGGCGATGGTGGAAGAAGCGTTGAAGGACAAGCAGGTGAAACTGACATTAGGTAAAGAGCAGTTGAGCCTTGCTGCAGGAGATTTTGAAGATGAGGATATGGAATGGCTGACAGAACTGACAAGAGATCAAAAAGGAAATATTGTCTCTAGTGCTCCGAATGTCATTCTTATTCTTGAACACGACCCAGCCTTAAAGGAACGAATTGCAATGAACGACTTTGTCCATCGGGTGGTCATTAAAGATGATTTGCCTTGGCGGGGTGTCGAACGGGGTGAATATTGGTCCGATAGCGATGATGCCAGTTTGCGAAATTACCTTTACTCTATTTACGGCATCAAAGGAGCGGGTGTTATTGCAGATGCTTGGAGTGAAGTAGCGGTGAAGTATGCCTTTCATCCGATTAAGGACTATTTAGACGGACTCGTTTGGGATGGCGAGGAGCGGATTGAAACCTTACTGGTAGATTATCTTGGTGCTGATGATAATGAGTGCGTCCGAACATTTACTCGAAAAATTATGCTTGCAGCAGTAACAAGGATTTATAGGCCGGGTGCCAAGTTTGATTACTGTGTTGTCCTTGTTGGTCCTCAAGGTGTGGGGAAGAGTCACATTATTAAGCTTATAGGTAAGGAATGGCACTCGGATTCCTTGATTACTGTAAAGGGCAAAGAAGCCTATGAACAGCTTCAGGGTGCATGGATTTTAGAAATGGCCGAGCTGACGGCAACGAAGAAAGCTGACACGGAAGCAGTAAAGCATTTTATTTCTAAGTCCGAGGATACCTTTCGAGTCGCTTATGGCAGGCACAATGAAACGTTCAAGCGGCAGTGCGTTTTTTTCGGAACCACCAATGATTATGATTTTTTAAATGATCCAACGGGAAATCGTCGCTTTTTACCCATAACGGTTAATGGTGGTGGTAGGAAAAACATGTGGGATGATTTAACGGAAGAGGAAGTTGATCAGATTTGGGCGGAGGCAAAGGTACTGTATGAAAAGGGAGAGACCTTAGCTTTAAGTAAAGAAATTGAAGAAAAGGCCTATGAACTTCAAGCTGCACATACTCAGGAAAATCCGATTGCAGAAAGCATTCGAACTTATCTAGAAACAATGGTGCCAACGAACTGGTATGAACTAGACATTGGTTCAAGAAGAGCTTATTTGCATATGGACCAGCAGGGTGATGAATCAGGTAAGAAAATGAAGCTAACTAAGGTGTGTGCTCAAATGGTTTGGGAAGAACTTTTCCAAAAGGATGTATCCATCATGACCAGATATGATGCCAAAGAAATTAATATGATCATCCAACATACACCCGGCTGGAAAAGGGTTAGTACGATTCGTTTCGACAATAGTTATGGAACACAACGGGGATTTCGAAGAGAAGAATTGTAAACACGTAAACTTTGAAATCATTTTATTGTTTACAACCAACTCCTTATATCCTCTATCTATATACTTTGTAAACATGATAAACAACTATATCTATATAAAAAGAAATAGAGAATAACATATATAACCTATACACCCTAATAGCCATATATGTATAGATTAACTATTTTTATGTTTACTTGTTTACGAGAAGGTTGAAATCCTTATGAATACTGAGTTTTGACTGTAAACATTTATTTTAGGGGTGACCGATAGATGAATGAAGTTAGTATCGAAAGAAGGCTGAAAAAGAAAGTGAACGAACAAGGTGGGTTAGCATTGAAACTTGTGTCGCCCGGTTTTGCAGGTGTGCCCGATCGGTTGGTGCTCTTTAATGGTTCAAAGGTTGCTTTTGTGGAATTAAAGGCACCGGCTAAGAAGCTACGTGCCTTGCAACAAAAAAGGAAAAAGCAGCTGGAAGCCTTAGGGTTTAAAGTTTTTAAGATTGATAGCTACGAGGCGGTCGATCGAATGCTAGAGGAGATGGTCCTTTGATATATAAACCGTATCATTATCAGTCTTATGCCACCCAATGGATTATCGATAAAAAGAAATCAGCTCTTTTCCTTGAGATGGGAATGGGAAAATCAGTGTCAACACTGACTGCGATTTTGGAACTGATGTATGACTACTTTGATGTGGCAAAGGTTCTAGTCATTGCGCCGCTTCGAGTAGCCAGTACAACTTGGGAGGAAGAAGTGGAGAAATGGGATCACTTGAAGGACCTCCGAATTTCAAAAGTACTTGGCGGTGAAAAACAAAGAGTAGCTGCTTTATATAAAAAAGCTGACATCTACATCATCAATCGAGAAAATGTCACTTGGCTAGTGAATTGGTTTGATGCCGATTGGCCATTTGACATGGTGGTCATTGATGAATTATCCAGCTTTAAATCTTCAAAAGCCCAACGGTTCAAATCGTTAAAAAAGGTGAGGCCTTTTATTAAACGATTGGTTGGATTAACAGGAACTCCGGCACCAAACGGTTTGATTGATTTGTGGCCACAGATTTATTTGCTAGATGGTGGTGAGCGATTGGGGAAAACAGTCACTGGTTACCGAGAGAAATTCTTTCTTCCGGATAAGCGAAATCAAATGATAGTCTACACTTGGAAGTTAAAAGATGGAGCGGAAGATACCATTTATGAAAGGCTCTCTGATATCTGCGTGAGCATGAAAGCTAAGGATTATCTCGAGTTGCCTGAACGAATGGACAATGTAATACCCGTTGAATTGCCGAAAAAGGCGAAAGAACAGTATGACCGATTAGAAAAGGAATTGATTTTATCGATTGAAGATGCGGATGTGTTAGCTGGATCCGCCGCAGTCCTGGCCAATAAATTATTATAAGTGGCCAATGGTGCTGTGTACGATGAAGAAGGTGAAGTGAAGCATATCCATGACGAAAAGTTAAAAGCATTGGATGAATTGATAGAAGCGGCAAGTGGAAAACCCATGCTTGTGTTTTATGGCTACCAACACGACAAGGACAGGCTTTTATATCATTTAAAGAAACTAAAGCCAAGGCTCCTTCAATCAGACAAAGACATTAAGGATTGGAATCAAGGGAAAGTTCAGGTTCTTCTAGCCCACCCGGCATCAGCTGGTCATGGACTGAACCTTCAAACAGGTGGTAATATTATCATTTGGTTTGGGCTAACTTGGAGCCTCGAACTCTATCAACAAGCCAATGCAAGACTTTGGCGGCAAGGTCAAAAACAAACGGTTGTCATTCATCACATCATTGCGAAAGACACCATTGATGAACGAGTGATGAAAGCATTAGAAGATAAAGATGTGAGCCAAGCTGCACTGATTGAAGCAGTCAAGGCAAGAATGAACCAATACAAAGAGGGTTTGCCACATGGATTGTAAAGACGGGAGGAATTGCCGGTGAACGCAAAAGAATATTTATCCCAGGCTCTTCAGCTTGATCAAAGAATAAACAGTAAACTTGTACAAGTTTCGATGTTACGAGACCTTGCTTTAAAAACAACATCCGTCCTTCAGGATGACAAAGTCCAAAGTACGAAACAACAATCACCGATGGAAAGTGCTCTCGTTAAGTTAATGAGCCTTGAGGAGGAAATCAATGACGACATTGATCAATTAATTGATTTAAAACGTGAGTTGGCAACCTTTGTATCCGAAATAGAGAATCCTTCTCACCGATTGCTTCTTGAACTTCGTTATCTTAGTGGCAGTACATGGGAAGAAGTCGCTGCGATCATGGGATATGATGTGCGGTGGGTTTATCGGTTGCATCGGAAAGCATTGAAAGAAGCGACGGAACGATTAGAAAATAGCCCGGTGGAATGCATATGAAAAAGAAGATTATACACAACACCCTTGGAGGATCAAGTTCCTTTAAGGGTTTTTGTTTGGACTTAAAAACACGCCATGAAAAGCCATTATAAGCCACCCCATCCATGTGATAGAGTATAAGCTGTAGAAATAGAATGATACAGCCCATGGAGGACAAACCTTCGGGGCTTTTTTAATAGGATTAAACGGAGTTGAGAGCAATGCCAATGAAACCAAAGAAGCCATGCAAACACAACGGTTGTCCTTTGTTAACGGACGATAAGTACTGTGAGTTTCATGCAAAGCTTCATGTAGATGATAGATCGAACGCAAGCGAGCGTGGTTATGATAAACGATGGAGGGAAGCGAGCAAACGATTCTTAAACGCTCACCCTCTTTGCAAACACTGTGAGCAGAAAGGAAAGCTGACTCAAGCAACGGTTGTTGACCACATCAAACCACACCGAGGAGACCAGAGACTGTTCTGGGATGAAAAGAACTGGCAGTCTTTGTGTAAGAGATGTCATGATCGTAAGACAAGAACAGAAGATCAGTATCCAATCTATACTTTTTAATGGACGGGTAGGGGAGGTCAAATTCCTACAACCTTTTATACGGTGACCGCGCGCCCCCTTCACGTGAATTTTCGCGGAATTAAACAAGGGGGGTTACTCTTGAGGGCTTGAATATGAGTTCCGCCTCAATAGCGTTAAGGGTTAGGCGATTTTGGATTTTGCGAAAAGGTTTGATTGAGGAAATGATAAAAGTGGTGTTCAGCCCTTGCCAGGACTGAATTTAAACAGTTTTAATCAATAAATAAAAAATACGAATGAAACGCATAGTTTAGCTTGAAAAATAGCTGATTAATGCGTTTTTTTATTGCCCTTTTAAATACTGTTTACGCAGAAAGGAGTAGGAGTGATGACCGAATCCGAGAGGCAACAAATTTATAAATTGAGGCTTAAAGGAGTTGGATATAAAGCGATCGCTGCGGTATTGGGGAAATCACGTGATACTGTGCGTATCTTTTGTAAACAAAATGGTCTAGATGGGGATGCAAAAGTAGTTGCTTTAAATGTTAAAGAACAAATGAAGAACCATGTACTCTGCTCCTCCTGCGGTAAGCTCCTTAAACAAAAGGGACGAGGGAGGATTCGGAAGTTTTGTTCTGATGAATGCCGCAGGAAATGGTGGAATGAAAATCCCCAAGCAAGAAAGAAAAGGGAAACGGCTATTTATAAATATACGTGTCCACAATGCGAGGAAACGTTCAGTTGCTACGGGAACAAGAAGCGGAAGTTCTGTAGCCATGACTGCTATATCAAATCAAGATTTTGGAGTGAAGAAGATGGAGTTTAAAAAACTACCGATTGATGATTTAATTCCTGCTAGTTATAACCCAAGAAAAAAGCTTAAGCCGGGAGACAGTGAATTTGAGAAGATTAAGCATAGCATTGAGCAATTTGGTTATGTAGAACCTGTCATTGTTAACCATGATATGACGGTGATCGGTGGGCACCAAAGAATCACGGTTTTAAAGACGTTAGGTTTTGCGGAAATCGATTGTGTGGTCATCGATATTGATAAGACAAAAGAAAAAGCTCTTAACATCGGCTTAAATAAAATCAGTGGTGAATGGAATAAAGAATTGTTAGCAGACCTTATTCAGGATTTGCAGTCCTTGGATTACGACGTTTCATTCACAGGTTTTGACCCACCAGAAATCGACCAGCTTTTTAATGAGGTACATGATAAAGATATTATGGAAGACGATTTTGATGTTGAAAAGGAATTAGCTGAACCAGCTATTACCCAAAAAGGTGACGTGTGGTTACTTGGTAGGCATCGATTAGTTTGCGGGGACAGTACAGATCCAGAAGTATATCAAGTTCTTATGAATGGCCAGAAAGCAAATCTTGTCGCAACGGACCCGCCTTACAACGTCAATTACTCTTCACAAGCAGGCAGTATCCAGAACGATAACATGAAAGATGAAGAATTTTATAACTTCTTATTCAAAGCCTTTAAGAATATGGCTGCTAGTATGGAAAAGGATGCATCCATCTATGTGTTCCATGCTGATACAGAAGGCTACAACTTCAGAAAGGCATTTAAAGATGCAGGTTTTTACTTATCTGGTGTTTGTATTTGGGCCAAGCAAAGCCTTGTTCTTGGCAGAAGTCCTTACCAGTGGAAACATGAACCTATTTTATTTGGCTGGCGAAAAGATGGAAAGCACAATTGGTATGCCGATCGAAAGCAGAGTACCATTTGGAATTTTGATAGACCTTCTAAAAATACAATCCACCCAACCATGAAACCAGTTAGTCTATGCGCCTACCCTATTCAGAATAGCAGCATGAGCAATTGCATTGTTCTGGATCCTTTTGGTGGGAGCGGGTCTACTCTCATGGCTTGTGAACAAACCAACCGAATCTGCTATACGATTGAATTGGATGAAAAGTATGCAGATGCGATTGTGAAAAGGTATATCGAACATGTGGGAACGGATGCGAATGTTTATCAGGAAAGAGACGGAGAGAAGCTACAGTATTCAGATGTTCCTAAACCTGTATTAGATGAAATATTATAGACGAACTAAGTTGCTATACCTCAGGCATGTATGGCAATATGCTACTACCTTGAAGAGATTGGAGGCAGAGTGATGGAAGTAAACCGAAAACCATCAGTCAAACTTATTGGCGAAGACGGCAATATCTTTTCCATCCTTGGACGAGTCAGCCGAACACTAAAAGAAGATGGGAAAGAGGAACAAGTCAAAGAAGTGAGTGAGCGGGTGATGGCATCCAGCTCCTATGGTGAAGCCCTCCAAATCATCATGGAATACGTTGAGGTGGAGTGATGATTAATGAAAGCATTGTTTGGAAGAAAAGTTAGTAATCTAGCGGAGCTGAAGGAAATTACGGAAGAAGCCATTAAGCAAGGGCAGCGAGGGCAAAGCTACATCGTAACGAAAGAAGTAGAGTTAGAAGACAAGGATTTTCATAACTTTGCGAACGGCTTTTTTAATGACCAGCCTTGGATCACACGAGAAGATGGCGGAGTGAATACGAATAGAGAGGCTCGATGCATAAGAGTCATTAATAAAGAATCTGGTGAAACAGTTTTAGTAAACAGCGAAGGCTATAGTTATCCAAGATACACAGCAGTTGAAAACAACTAGAGTGGGGCCTTAACGGGCCTTTTTCTATTGGTCTATAAATATACGCATTTCAGTCAGGAATGACTTGCTATTACTTGTGTTTAGAGTGATATATGTACTACACCAAAACACAGGAGGTAGTGAAAATGGATCGAAAAGAAATGGTCAAAAAACTAGGAGAATTTTTAGGAGTGAAACCCAAGTATCTAAACGTTCCAACCTTTGCCTACGAAATTGTAACGGAGGAAGAAACCTACACTATTGACAGGCAGGGAACAATTACAAACTCGGCCGGAGAAGAGAAAACTTTTGAAGAGATCATTAACCAGCCAGAACCTGAAGCAAAAACTGGTGAAGAACAGCCAGCGGTTCTTGAATTGGATGGGATTGAGGTAACGCTCCCGCTTGAGGGCCACAGTGGAAACACATTGAGAAATCTAGTAAACATGCTTTATAGCAAACAGCACCTGATCATGATGGCCTTTGAAACAACCAAGCCGCTGATGGATGAAACCTTTCCACAGGATTTGGGTGATAAGGAAACGAGCACCATTGAGGAGTTTAAGAAGGAACTTGATGAACTTGGAGTTGAGAGAACCCCAGGTGTAGCTTTCGATTTTGAAAAAGAAACATTCACTATCAAACTAGCAGCGCAAAACTTGGATTCAGAGAAAATAGCAGCCTTTCAAGACCTCACCGCATTCATCAACAAAAATGCCAAGAAGCAAAAGCGAGCCACTTTCAAACGAGCACAGGATGACAATCCGAAATATGCCTTCAGGACTTGGCTGATTCGACTTGGAATGAATGGCCCTGAGTACAAAACCACGAGGAAGGTGCTTCTGCAAAACCTTGAAGGAAGTGGAGCCTTTAGAAAGGTGAGTGAGCCGAATGGATAAGTTCTTCACACAAACACATTGTGATCGCTGTGGCAGTAGCTTAAAGGGCGGACGGATTATGTCTATGTACAATACTGATTGCATTTGCTTAAGTTGCAAAGATAAGGAGTCTCAGCGGGCCGATTATGGTGAGGCGGTCGAAGCTGAACATAAAGAAATTAAGAAGGGCAATTACAATTATAAAGGCATTAAAGGCGACAATTAACTTGATAATCCCTGTGTTTAGAGTGATGTATAGACTACCAAAACGCATGGAGGTTGTTTGAATGACCAGAGATATGGTTCAAATGCTACAAGGGAACGTTGACGCAGTTAGAGGGGTGGAACTTTTACTTCAGCAAAAGCGAGAATTGGAAGAAGCGGGATACCAAGAAAATGAGATGAATCTTTTGCCGGGAATATTAGTCCTGCAACTTGAAGATGGGGAAGTACGCTGGATGGTTTTTGAAGGAGAATTCAAGATGGAAGTATGGAAGTACTAAGGGAATGAATCAATTGGAGTCTATCAGGAGGTAGGCTCTTTTCTTATGCCAAATTTGAAAGGAGGTGGCGCCTGTGGCTCAACGTGGAAGGAAACCAAAGCCTACTGCACTGAAGGCATTAGAAGGCAACCCAGGGAAGCGAGACCTGAATCAGAAAGAACCCAAACCTGAAAAGAAAGCACCGAGATGCCCATCTTGGCTGGAACCAGAAGCCAAAAAAGAGTGGAGAAGAATGGTCAAACAACTAGAGCAATTAGGAATCCTGACTGAAGTAGATATGGCTGCCTTTGCGGGATATTGCCAAGCCTATGCCAGATGGAAAGAAGCTGAAGAGTTTATCACCAAGCATGGAACCATTGTCAAAACCCCTTCAGGATATTGGCAACAGGTGCCACAGGTATCCATCGCTCAGAGTTATTTAAAGATCATGAATCGTTTCTGTGAGCAGTTTGGGTTAACGCCTTCTTCTAGAAGTAAAATTGTGGCTGATAAACCAAATGATGGGGATGACCCAATGGAATTAATGCTCTTTCAAGGTGGTGGTAAAGGTGTATGATGAGCAAAAGGCCCAGCATGCCGTTAACTTTATCAACTGCTTAAAACATACGAAAGGTCAGTGGCGTGGGGTTCCTTTTGACCTTTTGCCTTGGCAAGATAAAATCATTCGAGATGTATTTGGTACGGTCAAAGAAAATGGCTATCGGCAATATAATACCGCCTATATTGAAATACCAAAGAAAAATGGAAAGAGTGAAATTGCCGCTGCGGTTGCTTTATTAATGACTTGTGCTGACGGTGAATGGGGAGCAGAAGTTTATGGTTGTGCCTCTGACCGGCAACAGGCCTCGATTGTTTTTGATGTTGCAGTGGAGATGGTAGATCAATCGCCAGCCCTTAGGAAAAGGTTCAAGCCCATCATGTCAATGAAACGGCTAGTCTATAAACCTACCAATAGTTTTTATCAGGTACTATCCGCTGAAGCTTATACGAAACATGGTCTGAATGTTCATTCTGTTGTCTTTGACGAATTGCATGCTCAGCCAAACCGTGAGTTGTTTGATGTTATGACAAAAGGATCTGGGGATGCTCGACTTCAGCCGTTGTTCTTTTTAATCACAACTGCAGGTACAGATCGAAATTCAATCTGTTATGAAGTCCATCAAAAAGCGGTGGACATTATCGAGGGTAGAAAAATTGACCCTACATTTTATCCTGTCATCTACGGAATCAAAGACGATGACGATTGGACTGATGAAAAGAACTGGTATAAGGCCAATCCATCATTGGACCATACCATTGACATAGAGAAAGTGAGAAATGCATTTATTAGTGCGAAGGAAAATCCGGCTGAAGAAAATATCTTCAGGCAACTGAGGCTAAACCAATGGGTGAAACAATCGACTCGTTGGATGCAAATGGAGAAATGGGATGCTTGTGATGATCCGGTTGACCTAGATAGTCTTAGAGGAAGAGAATGTTTTGCTGGGCTGGATCTTTCTAGCACAACAGATATTACAGCTTTTGTGTTGGTGTTTCCACCAAGAACGGAAGATGAAAAATTCATTGTTCTTCCTTACTTTTGGATACCAGATGAAAATCTGAAGGTAAGGGTGAGGAGAGACCATGTTCCTTACGATATTTGGGAACAGCAAGGATATATCAAAACGACGGAAGGGAATGTCGTTCATTATGGATTCATTGAGGCTTTTATTGAAGAACTAGGGACAAAGTACAACATTAAGGAAATTGCCTTTGACAGATGGGGTGCTGTACAGATGGTTCAGAACCTTGAAGGCATGGGCTTCACCGTTGTTCCATTTGGACAAGGGTACAAGGATATGTCACCAGCATCAAAAGAATTGATGAAGATAACCCTTGAGAAAAGAATCGTTCACGGTGGAAATCCGGTTTTAAGATGGATGATGGATAACATCTTTGTCAAAACTGACCCAGCAGGGAACATAAAGCCAGATAAAGAGAAAAGTACAGAACGTATTGATGGTGCGGTTGCTTTGATTATGGCGTTGGATCGAGCCATTCGAAATGAAAATAGAGAAAGTGTTTACGATGGTCGAGGGATATTGATTCTATAATAATAGTTTTATTGTGCAACCACGCTTGATTTTGTATGGTTAATGACGGTTGATAGCCATTGAAATTGCTAAATCCGGCTGCAGAATATTTTGATACAATTGCCTTAGAGGTGATAATAATGCAGGATAAGACATTGAAGAGAAATATAGAATCAGCTGGTGGATGGTTTGTTGGGGAATATGCAGGGTTGATAATGAACAAATTTAATGAATTAGAAAACGATAAGGATGTTAAAAATGAGTTTGTTCGAGATGTATTCCATAGTCAAGGAAGAGATAAAGATTATGGAGGTACCAGAACTCGGGTTAATGCTGTAATAAGAATTATAAAGAGTAATAAACTTATTGAAGCTCTGGAGTACATCATTGAGTCGAACCGTATCAATAAAGAAGAGCCTAAGGCTGTACGGATGGCGAAAGAAGCGTTAAGAGAAATCAAATCTGAACAAACAATCTAACACTCTATCAAGGGTGTTTTTTTATGCTCTTTTTTAGGAGGTGGACATCATAAGAATTCCAATTTTATCAAGACTATTTCAATCAAGAGATGGCCCAAAGAACAATTTTTTGGGAAGTACCTATAGCTTCTTCTTTGGTGGTACCACAAGTGGCAAAACAGTCAACGAAAGAACAGCAATGCAGACTACTGCAGTTTATGCATGTGTACGGATTCTAGCGGAAACCATTGCAAGTCTCCCGCTTCATCTATACAGATACACTGACAATGGGAAGGAAAAAGCTGTGGAACATAAATTATATTACATGCTTCATGATGAGCCAAATTCTGAGATGACTTCGTTTGTGTTTAGAGAAACACTGATGAGTCATCTTTTATTATGGGGAAATGCCTATGCACAGATTATTCGAGATGGCAGAGGAAATGTGCTTTCCCTTTATCCTTTACTTCCAGATAGGATGGCGGTGGATAGAACTTCTATAGGGGAACTTTACTACGAATATCGAAAAGACACGGGTACGGTTATCCTTCGAAATGAGGAGGTTCTTCACATTCCTGGGCTTGGCTTTGATGGTCTTGTGGGATATTCACCGATTGCTATGGCTAAAAATGCGATTGGAATGGCACTGGCCACCGAAGAGTATGGAGCAAAGTTCTTCGCAAATGGAGCAAATCCCGGTGGTGTTTTAGAACATCCAGGTGTGGTGAAGGATCCTTCGAAAATACGGGAAAGCTGGAATGCGGTATATCAGGGTTCTAACAATGCCCATCGAATTGCAGTCCTCGAAGAAGGGATGAAGTTTCAAAGCATTGGTATTCCACCAGAACAAGCACAATTCCTTGAAACGAGAAAGTTTCAAACAGAAGAGATTTGTAGAATCTTCCGGGTTCCACCTCACCTTGTAGCCAATTTGGATAAAGCAACTTTCAGTAATATTGAACACCAGTCTATTAGTTTCATTGATAACACCATCATGCCTTGGGTTACGAGAATTGAGCAGTCCATGAAGAAGGCCTTGTTAAGTGAAACAGATAAGAAGGAGTACTTTATTAAGTTTAATCTGAATGGAAGACTTCGAGGAGATGCAGGTTCCAGAGCACAATTCTATCAAATCATGCGTCAAAACGGAGTGATGTCGGCGAATGACATCCGAGAGCTAGAAGAAATGAACTTAATCCCAGAAGAACAGGGTGGATCGAAATATTTAGTGAACGGGAATTTTGTTGATATGTCAAAAGCCGGAGCATGGACAGAAAAATATGAGGAGGGATAAGCCATGAAGAAGTTTTGGAATTGGGTCAAGAATGAAGACGGCAGGACACTTCATCTGGATGGTGTCATTGCTGAAGAATCATGGTTTGGCGATGAAGTAACACCGAAACAGTTTAAATCTGAGCTAAACAATGATGGTGGAAACATCACCGTTTGGATTAACTCACCAGGTGGAGATGTGTTTGCAGCGAGTCAAATATACAACATGCTGATGGATTATAAAGGTGATGTGACCGTAAAGATTGACGGGATTGCCGCTAGTGCTGCTTCAGTCATTGCGATGGCGGGTGGGGAGGTTCATATGTCACCAGTTTCTATGATGATGATCCATAACCCGATGACCATCGCTTTTGGAGATACAGCGGAAATGAAAAAGGCGATCCAGATGCTGAGTGAGGTCAAAGAAAGCATTATCAATGCCTACGAACTGAAGACAGGTCTTTCAAGGGCCAAGCTCTCGCACATGATGGATGATGAAAGTTGGTTTAATTCCAAAAAGGCGGTGGAGCTTGGTTTTGCAGATGCGATTATGTTCCAAGAAGAAAGTAATCAAGACTCATCGGATGAAGGGATTATTTATAACAAGATGGCGGTTGTGAATTCCTTTTTACACAAACTGCCACAGAAGAAAACAGGAACTGATATCGCTGTATTAGACAAGAGGCTAGACCTCTTAAAATTTTAAGGAGGAGATTTGGATGAGTAAAGTATTAGAACTGCGTGAAAAGCGAGCAAAAGCATGGGAACAAACAAAAGCATTTCTTGATTCAAAACGTGGAGAAGATGGGATCCTTTCTGCCGAGGATACTTCCACTTATGAAAAGATGGAGGCAGAAGTTGTAAATCTTGGGAAGGAGATTGACCGCTTGGAAAGACAGCAAGCCATCGATTTAGAACTTTCCAAGCCGATTAATCAGCCGATTACTTCAAAGCCAACGGGTGCTGAAGGGCAGAAAACAGGCCGAGCAACCAATGAATACAAGGAAGCGTTCTGGAAATCGATGAGGAATAAAAGTAACTATGAAGTACAGAATGCCTTGAAAATTGGAACTGATTCTGAGGGTGGATATCTTGCTCCAGATGAGTTTGAAAGAACTCTCATTGAATCGTTGGAAGAGGAAAATATCTTCCGGTCATTAGCCAAGGTCATTACGACTTCCTCAGGAGATCGTAAAATCCCGGTGGTTGCTTCAAAAGGAACCGCTTCATGGGTAGATGAAGAAGGACTGATTCCTGAATCAGATGATAGCTTTGGACAAGTTTCAATTGGAGCTTATAAATTAGCCACCATGATTAAGGTGTCCGAGGAACTTTTAAATGATAGTGTGTTTAATCTTGAAGCGTATATTGCAAAAGAATTTGCCAGACGGATTGGTGCCAAAGAAGAAGAAGCCTTCTTTGTTGGAGATGGTACCGGAAAACCGACTGGTATTTTTAATGCAACGGGTGGAGCTGAACTTGGTGTGACTGGAACTTCTGCAACGGCTGTTTCAGTGGATGAGATTATGGATTTATTCTATTCCTTAAAATCACCGTATCGTAAAAAGGCAATTTTCGTCATGAATGATGCGACAATCAAGCTGATTCGAAAGCTGAAAGATGGGAATGGGCAGTACTTATGGCAGCCTTCGATCCAAGCGGGTCAACCTGATACAATCCTTAATCGTCCAGTAAAAACCTCTGCTTATGTACTAACAGTTGAAGCAGGTGCGAAGACAATTGCTTTTGGGGACTTCGGGTATTACTGGGTAGCTGATAGACAAGGTCGTTCTTTCCAGAGATTAAATGAATTATATGCCGCAACAGGACAAGTTGGTTTCAAGGCAACACAGCGGGTGGATGGAAAGCTGATTCTTCCTGAAGCAATCAAAGTGCTTCAACAGAAAGGATAGGTGATAGCAAATGAGTAATGTAAAGAACTATACCGAACAAGGCGGAGAAAAGACGGTCATTGGCGGTTCGCTGGATATTGTTGAAAGTGGTAAGTTGTTGTTTAATGGCACAGAAGCAAAACCAGCAGTGAACCAAGCAGATAGTACTGCTGCAGATGTTGCTAGCCTGGTTACCGATTTTAACGCTCTGTTAGCAAAACTAAAAGCAGCTGGTCTGATGAACGGTGAATAATAAAGGGAGGAAGCAGTGATGAATGAGTTGTTATCAAAGGTAAAACAAAACCTTATTCTAAACCATGATGAGGACGATGTACTGCTTTCTGGATTCATCACTGCCGCTGTTTCCTATGCAGAAAGCTATCAAAAGAAACCCGAGGGCTTTTACAATGAAAATCCCATGCATCCAACTACTGAACAAGCTGTTATCATGCTATCGTCTCACTTTTATGAAAGTCGGGATGGTAGTACTGGTGGCTTTTTTGCTGACAATGTAGAAGCGAGTAAACAAGTGTGGAATGTGGTCAATATGCTCCTTCGTCTTAATAAGGACGTGATCATATGAGTTTGGGAAAAATGAATGTAACGATTGAAATTTACAAAGAGGAATCCATCAAAGATGCTGAGGGTTTTGTTACAAAAGATGAGCTACTTCTAACTTCGATGCGGGCATATAGAGAGAATCGTCATGGAAGTGAAGCCTGGAAAAACCGGGCCAGCTTCTCTAAGGCGACGTCTCTTTTTCGTTTTAGAAAACCTCGGGGATTGGAGCTGACCACGGATTTAATCATTCGCTGTAAGGATGAGAGATACAACATATTAAGTGTTGAAGATATTAAAGAGCGTGGTATGTATGTAGAAGTGTTAGCAGAGAATATCTCTGGGTCAAAGGGGTGAGTTCATGGCAAGAGCAGGAGTAAAAATGCCAGATGACTTTTTGGAAAGAATCTCGAAACTAAATCGTCACTTTGATGACATTGTACCAAGAGTGCTAGAAAAGGGTGCTGAACCAGTCGTTCAGAAGGCTAAAAGCAATCTAGCAGCAAGAATTGGTCAGGGGACAAAGGAACCCTCTCAGTCTACAGGAGAATTAGTGGCTTCCCTTGAAACCACAAAGGCGGTACAAGATGCGAAAGGTGACTGGAACCTAAGAGTTGGGATTCCAACAACCAGGGACAGCAAAGGGGTTTCTAATGCCCTGAAGGCAGCTGTGCTGGAGTATGGAAAATCAGGTCAGCCCCCAAAACCTTGGTTAAAACCGACCAAGTCCGCTACAAGAAAGGCCTGTGTGGAGGCGATGGAAAAGGCATTGGATAAGGAGATTGAAAGACTATGAGTTTATTAAAAGATCTGAATAGCTCACTTGAACCCATCGGCACCCCAATTGAAACAGGAGTATTTTCAGGAAAACCGCCTGAAGAATATATCGTGATAACACCTATGTCGGACAGGCTTGATTTTTATGCGGATAATCAGGCTCATTCCGTTATTGAGGAAGCAAGGATATCTCTTTTCTCAAAAATGAATTACCAGTCGCTTAAAAAGGAAGTGACAAAGGTGCTTTTAAAAGAGGAAATGACCATTACAGACCGACAATATATCGGGTTTGAGAATGATACAAAGTACCACCACTACGCCATTGATGTAATGAAAGAATATGAAATGGAGGAGATTTAATGGCTACGATAGGATTGGATCGTTTATTTTATGCCAACATCACTGAAGATGAAAATGGCGTTGAAACATATGGGCCGCCGAAGATAATGGCCAAAGCTATGACGGCTGAATTGAGTGTTGAGTTAATTGAAGCCATTCTATATGCGGATGATGGTGCATCTGAAATTGTCAAAGAGTTTAATAGCGGAACCTTAACACTTGGAATTGATGATATTGGATCATTAGTGGCTCAAGATTTAACAGGAAGCAAAATTGATAGTAACAATGTAGTCGTGTCTAGAAGTGAGGATGGAGGGAAACCCGTTGCGATTGGATTTCGTGCGAAAAAAGCGAATGGCAGATATCGATATTTTTGGCTTTATCGAGTTATTTTTAACATTCCCACCACAAGTCTTGCAACAAAAGGTGAATCGATCACATTTAGTAGTCCCACCATAGAAGGTACGGTTTTTAGACGGAATAAGCTGGATGGTGAGAACAAACATCCATGGAAGGCAGAAGTAACAGAAGGGGATACTGGAGTGGCAAAAGAAACGATTTCAAATTGGTTTACGACCGTTTATGAGCCTGACTTTTCACCCGTAACTCCTACGATTACCGTGACTACCCAGCCGGCGGAATTGACGGAAGTAGCCGAAGGTAGTATTTCTGGAAGTCTTTCAGTGGTAGCAAGCACAAATACAAGCTACCCAGTGACTTATCAGTGGTATGAAAACTCTGTCGACAGCACAAGTGGTGGAAGTATTATAAACGGAGAAACTTCTGCAAGCCTGGACATTCCGACCGATCTTACAGCGGGAACCTATTATTTCTATTGTGTGCTGAGCTCTGTTGGGGCTAGTAGTGTAACAACGAATGTAGCTACAGTAACTGTATTGTAAAGGAGAGCGATGAACATTGGCTAATGAAAAAGTAGAGACTTCACCGATAGATGTTGATTTTGCAGCGGATGAAAGAAGTGCCGTCATTGAAGTTGGTGATGAAGAGTACAAACTAATTTTGACCACAAAGGCAACAAAAGAAATCGCAAAACGCTATGGTGGCCTTGAGAACCTCGGTGCCAAGCTGATGAACACAAAGGACTTTGAACTAGCTCTTGATGAGATTGTTTGGCTTATTACCTTGCTAGCGAATCAGTCGATACTAATTCATAATCTGAGGAATAAAGATGCTAAGAAAGAGCTGCTGACAGAAGATGAAGTGGAATTATTGACCACACCTTTTGAATTGGCGGAGTACAAAAATGCCATCATGGCCAGTATGCTGAAAGGAACAAAACGGCATATTGAGAGTGAACCAGCAAAAAACGTGGAAGTCGGGTAAGCGATGATGAGTTGTTTATCCGACTTATTTATTATGGAACCGCTCAATTAAACCGAAGTGAAGAAGAAATTTGGCTTATGCCTTTGGGTCATTTAATGGATCTATGGGAATGCCATAAGCAGTTTACAGGATTGGCCAAGCCGAAACAGGAGATTTTTATTGATGATGTGATTCCGGTGGGTTTATAAATGTTGTTTTGCGTTCATGCTTAAATTATATACAATTAAGGCATAAATGCAAAAATAGTCTTTGTAAATGACATTTTGCTTTTATGCTCAAATAATGTATAATTAAAGCATAAAAGCAAAATGAGGTCGATATTATGAGTTATCGTGAACAATTAGAGAGTTTAATTGCAGATAACAATGGAATCGTAGTAACGAATGAAGTGGAGAAACAAGGTATCCCACGTCATTATCTAACGCCTCTTGTGCGAGAGGGCAAGTTGGATCGCGTATCGCATGGAGTTTATGTAACACCCGATGCTTTTGAAGATGAGATGTATATGCTTCAGATGAAAAGTCCAAAAGTGGTATTCTCTCATGAAACAGCATTATTCTTCCACGATTTAACGGATAGAGATCCACTTGAATGGTCAGTAACTGTACCAAATGGGTACAACGCTACAAAGTTGAGGGACTCAGGTATTCAAGTATTTTCTGTAAAAAAACCGTTACATTTAATGGGAACTACTGAAGTTGAAACTTTGTTTGGAAGAAAGGTTACAGCCTACAACAAGGAAAGAACCATTTGTGATATTATTCGAAATCGAAATAACATGGATGTTGCTATCTTAAATGATGCATTGAAGAGATACCTCGCCAGTAAAGATAAGAACATTTCTTTATTAATGAAATATGCCAAAGAGTTACGGGTCCAAAAAATTCTAAGAAGTTATATGGAGATTCTACTATGAATAGTTCAACGCAAATAAAAGCTTTAATAAGAAATCTTGCAAAAGAAAAGGAAGTAAATGCACAAATACTTTTGAGAAACTATATGTTGGAAAGACTTCTAGAAAGAATCTCCAGCTCAGAGTATAAAAATAATTTCATCTTAAAGGGTGGCATGTTGGTAGCTGCCCTAGTTGGTGTAGATATGCGTTCAACAATAGATATGGATGCAACGATTAAATCTTTTCCTGTTGATATGGAATCGATTGAAGCCGTATTTAACGTAATTCTAGGCGTGCCATTAGATGATGGTGTAATGATGACATTAAAACGAGTGGATGAGATACGGGATGAGGATCAGTATAATGGTTACCGA
Organism: Bacillaceae bacterium UBA7792; assembly: GCA_002480735.1. Taxonomy (GTDB): domain Bacteria; phylum Bacillota; class Bacilli; order Bacillales; family Cytobacillaceae; genus Robertmurraya; species Robertmurraya andreesenii. Next base: position 48,619 of record DLCS01000131.1, read on the forward strand.
GTGTCAATAGAAGCTGCAATGGATAATGCAAAAATCCCAATAAAGGTGGATATTACCACCGGTGATGAAATCACACCAAAGGAAGTTATTTATACATTTGATTTATTGCTTGAGGATAGAAGTATTGATATCCTCGCATATAACATTGAAACGGTTATTGCTGAAAAATTTGAAACTATTTTGACAAGAGGTATCACTAATACAAGAATGAGAGATTTTTACGATATCTACATTCTTGTTAAGCTACAAGGACACCGAATCGAGAATGTTGTCTTGGGCGAAGCGGTTAGAAAAACTGCAGAAAAAAGAGGGTCTGTTTCTGCTTTATCTAGTGGACAAGCTATTCTCGATGAGGTCAGGTTTGATGATGGCTTACAAAGGCACTGGTTAAATTATCAAAGGAAAAATAGTTATGCTGATGATATTTCGTGGGAAGATATTAACGTTTCCCTTATTAGCTTATGGAATGTAATTTTGGAAAATCTAGAACGTTAGTAATTTATTGAGAAGTTTTATAGATAATGTTGAGGGCTTGCTATCCGCAGGTCTTTTTTTATGCCTAAAAAGAGGGGAGGTGGAGTCGTGGCAGACAATTTCGGACTTCGGATTGGTGTTGAAGGAGAGAAAGACTTTAAGAATGCTCTAAGAGACATCAATCGGAATTTCAAAGTATTAGGCAGTGAAATGAAACTCGTAACCGCCCAATTTGATAGGCAGGATCAATCGATTGAGGCCCTGACTGCAAGAAATGGAACGCTCACCAAATCAGTAGATGCACAAAAAGACAAAATCAGCACGTTAGAAGCCGCATTAAGAAATGCTGCACATTCATTTGGAGAGACAGACAAACGAACCCAAAACTGGCAAATTCAGCTGAATAATGCCAAGTCTGAACTAATGAAGATGGAGCGGGAACTTGAGAATAACAATCAAGCCATTCAAGATTTGAATGAAGGATTCAATGATGCTGAAGGAGAAGTTGAGGAGTTTGCTGATGAAGTACAGAATGCAGCGGATCAGACTGAAGATGCTTCTGGTCGCTTTGAAAAGTTGGGTGGTGTCTTAAAAGGAATCGGAGCAACCATTGGGGCAGCCGTAGCCGCCATTGGAACAGCGGCAGTCGCTACGGGGGCCAGCCTGATTAAACTTGGTGATGAGTACAATATGGCCGTCAACCAAATTTCTGCTTCAACTGGGGCAACAGGTGCAGAGCTCGAGGAATTGGGTAAGGTTGCTCAAAATGTGTACAAGCACAACTTCGGTGATAGTTTGGATGATGTGGCAGTAGGAATTTCAGAGGTTCAAAAGATAACCGGACTCATGGGTGAAGAGCTAGAAAAAGCCACCGAGTCTGGTTTTGCTTTGAGGAAAACTTTTGACTTTGATATGCAAGAATCGGCAAGAGCAGCCAGTGCTCTTATGAAAAACTTTGGCATCTCTGCAGATGAAGCCTATAACATTATTGCCGTTGGTGCTCAAAACGGTGCCGATAAAAATGGCGATCTATTAGATACCTTGAATGAATACTCCGTTCAATATGCTTCCCTTGGTCTTAGTGCAGATGAATTTATTGCTAGTTTAATAGGCGGAGCAGAAAGTGGAGCATTCAGTATTGATAAGGTCGGGGATGCTGTTAAGGAATTTAATATCCGGGCTAAAGATGGCAGTAAGTCAAGTATGGAAGCATTCACCGCTCTTGGGCTTAATGCGGAAGAAATGACGAAGCAGTTTGCCCAAGGTGGAGAAACAGCTAATGCAGCATTCTTTAGTGTCATTCAAAAACTTCAAGAAATTGAAGATCCGCTTCTAAAAAACACAATTGGTGTGCAGTTGTTTGGTACACAGTTTGAAGATTTAGAAGCTAGTATACTACCAGTTCTTGGTGGGATAAAAGATAGTACCATTGCGAGTGGGGATGCGTTGGCCCAAATAACAGAGGTCAAATACGATAACCTGACTGACGGCATTGAGGGGGTAAAACGTTCCTTACAAGGCGTGTTTTTGCCTGCTGTGAGCGAAGTGTCTGCGGGGATCACTGATTTATTTTCTGGCTTATCGAATGGGATTAATGAAGCAGATGGGGACTTTGAAAAAATTGCAGAAGTGATTGGCGAGACTGTTGCTGGTATAACAGAACTTATCACAGAGCAATTGCCTCAGTTCGTTACGTTAGGACTTCAAATTATTATGTCTTTAATCGGTGCAATCGTAGAAAACCTCCCAATGATCATTGATTCAGCCATGCAAATCGTGACGACTCTACTCCAAGGGATTATCGAGGCTCTACCTCAAATTACGGAAGGGGCACTTTACCTTGTTCTTAGTTTAGTAGATGGAATTATTGCCAATCTCCCTGCATTAATCGAAGCGGCTTTAACAATGATTGTGACGCTAGCAAATGGGATTGGTGAGGCTTTACCTAACCTTATTCCATCCATTGTATCAGCGATTCTATTAATTGTAGAAACAATCATCAACAATCTCGACATGGTTTTAGAGGCGGCTTTTAAAATTATAGAAGGTTTAGCAGTAGGAATTATTAATGCTTTACCTAGACTCATAGAAGCACTGCCAGCTATTATTTCATCAATCATTAACTTTATTACTGGGAATCTCCCTAAAATTGTTGAGTTGGGTATTTCATTGATTATTCAGTTGGCGGCTGGGCTATTAAGAGCAATTCCTCAGCTTGTGGCGCAATTACCACAGATTATTTCTGCCATCATCGTTGGAATTGGAAAAGCAGCTGTTTCCATTGGACAAGTGGGAGTGAACATTGTACGTGGGCTTTGGAATGGGATTGCTTCCATGATTGGCTGGATAAAAGATAAGGTTAGTGGTTTTGTCGGTGGAATCGTCAGTAGTGTGAAAGGTGTACTTGGGATTCGTTCCCCTTCACGAGTTTTTGCTGGGATCGGGGAAAACATGGGTGAAGGCATTGGTGTTGGTTTTACCGATGCGATGAGTGATGTAGAAAAGGAAATGGAAGGTGCGATTCCTACTGACTTTGATTTGAATATGGATAGTGTGGTTACTGGGATGGAAGCGGGCAAGAGGGGTGCATCTTTTGATGTCACGATTCCATTAACGATCGATGGAAATGTATTAACTCGGATTATTGCTCAGCTTCAATGGAACCAAAATACAGTAACAGTTAGAAATCTAGGAGTAGCAGGTTCGTAAAAGGAGGGCAGATTGGTGATTGAAATTTATGCAGGAAGTACGTTGATACAAACGGTTCGAAAAGTGATGTCAGCTAGTTTAAGAGAAACCCTTGAAGGGGAATTCACCCTCTCTTTTACGGTTCTAGCCAAGTCTGCCCTTGCTTTGAAAACAAAACAGCTTGCTAAGCTAAATGATCAGTATTTTGAAATTGTACAAATCTCAAAGTCATTGCAAGGCAGCCTTCCAGTGTGTTCAGTGACTTGTGAGCATATATCTTATGTCTTAAATGATGAGATTTTTAATATAGATCAGTTTGATTTTACGGGAGATCCAAAAGCAGGACTTAATCAGCTGCTGTCAGGGACTCCCTTTTCAGCAGGAGTCGTTGATTTTACAGAAAGCTGTACGATGAAAATAAATCAAGAAGTGACAAGAAGGGCAGCGCTTAAGCAGTATATAGCCATCTTAGGTGGCGAAATTGAATACGATGGCTACCAGATTAACATTCGCAAACATCGTGGTAGCAGTGAATACCAACTAGTCATGGATTCAAAAAACGTTACGGATGTATCGGTTTCACATGATTCCAGAGAAAATGCATCCTCTTATAATATTTCATTCTTCAAGCTTTTGAATCTAGCAGTTGGAGATAATGTGCATATTGTGTTCAAACCTTTAGGTATCGATGTTAAAACTAGAATTATCTCATTGGAATACAATCCTTTTTATCGTTACGATATTCGAGTGGAGGTTGGCAGGTACAGACCGAGCATTTCAGACACTTTTTATCGGATTGAAGATTCTATGAACAAGATAGGAAGTTCCCTGAATGAGGTCGGGAGTTCGATTGGTGGCCTGCAATACCAAATGGATCAGCTCGGAATCTCTTATACGATCGTGAAAAATTTAACGATTGATGGCAGCATGATTCATGTAACTTATGAAGTTGAAAAAGGAGATACCCATCAATATTTTGCCGACTATAGTTACACTACTGATAGCAATGGGAGAATCACGAGTATTACTTTGGAAGATATTTTTTCAGAGTTATTGTTAAAAGAAGTGTCCACTTTGTTGGTCGATGCGGCGAGGTTTGAAATTACGTATGCGGATGGAGAGATTGCTAGTTATAACTATTCAACAGATAGTAGCGGAAGAATAACCGGTATTGAAAAGGTGGTGGAGGGATGAGTTATCACAGGAATTTTAATAATACATTAGCCATTTGGGCCGCTTTTGGTGGTAGAGGTGAGCTCATTCTGCCGATCCCCACTTTAAGTTGGCAAAGAAAGTATTATTACGATTTTGGATATTCCCAGTATGGCAGCGAAAGGCAAATCAAGGTACATGATAATGGGAATGCACAAATTGCAGTGTATTATGCGAAAACCCCGTACATGTCGTATTTCAATAAAAGTACAGGCAAGTGGACGGTTGTAAGTGTTCCTTGGTGGAGCCATGGCCAGCCAGAAATCTTATGGGCTGGTGATGGTGTATTTTTAGCAAAGATTGTAGGGCTTGCTAATATTATTGCTTCGTTCGATGGCATCACTTGGCATAATGCCGGGTACTGTCAAGGAGCACAAAACTCCATGACCACAGGAGCTTATGATTCTAGTATTGGTTCTGGAGTGGTTAGCTGGTGGTATTACAAGTCTCCTGTCTATTACACTTTTGATTCATTAACAGAAAGAACAGAGTGGAAATTAGTAGGGGCGGATGGTTCATCGGTTCCTATTTTTAGTTACATGACCACTCATAAAGGAAAATTTGTCGGGGTCGTTGGTGGAGATCGTTCGATTGCAGTAGCAAATACATCCAGCCCTGGTGCATGGTCGACTACGATTCCAGAGGATTTAAATACATATTATATGTATGTCCGCTCGGTTAA
>DLCS01000133.1:0-2595 GCA_002480735.1 Bacillaceae bacterium UBA7792
TTGGAGGATGGGGAAGCTGCATTGGCATTTGGTTCTGGCATGGGTGCGGTATCTGCCGTCTTGGTATCCTTAACAAAAACGGGTGATCATATCGTATGCTCACAAGGGATATATGGTTGCACATTTGGCTTATTACAAATGATGAAAGAAAAATATGGGATTACACATGATCTTTCTCCTATGTCTACAAGGGATGAGATTGAAAAAGCGATTCGACCTGAAACCGTTTGTATTTATGTAGAAACACCGATTAATCCCACGATGAAATTGGTCGATTTGGAGTTAGTTTGCAGTGTGGCAAAAGAGAAGGGGATACAGGTGGTCGTCGATAATACGTTTTGCTCCCCGTATCTACAGAAGCCCATCCCCATTGGAGCAGATATTGTCATTCATAGTGCAACGAAATATATAGGCGGGCATGGAGATGTCATTGCGGGCATTATCGTAGGAAAGCGAGCATTTATAGATGAAGTGCGAATGACGACGCAAAAGGATATTGGCGGTATTATTTCTCCTTTCGATGCATGGCTATTATTACGGGGATTGAAGACTCTTGCAGTAAGGCTTGATCGTCATTGTTCCAATGCTTCGAAGCTGGCTAGGTTTTTATCCGAACACCCAAAGGTAGAAAAGATTTATTATCCCGGTGACCCGAATCATGAAGACTATCCGATTATGGAAAAACAAATGACTCAACCGGGTGGACTGATATCTTTTACGATCAAAGGAAGTAAGGAAGATGCCCAGCAATTTATGAATAGGCTGGAATTAATTAAGATTGCGGTGAGCCTAGGAGATGCTGAAACACTAATTCAGCACCCAGCGACCATGACCCATGCGGTCGTTCCTGAAAATGAAAGAAAGAAAATGGGGATTGAGGATCATTTATTAAGGCTCTCGGTTGGTCTAGAAGCCTGGGAGGACATCAGGGACGATTTAGCATCAGCCTTAAATGAAATTTAATCAAGATAATAACAGAAGGGGGAGCACCGCGCTCCCCCTTTTAGAGTTATAAAAACTTCACTAGTATCCGTACGAATTCCTCAAGATTCTCTTGGTCAATCTCATCAAAGCGGTTCTTTTCAGGTGAATCGATATCCAAGACACCTAAAACTTGGCCATCCTTTATAATCGGCACGACGATTTCTGACTGGGAAGCTGCATCACAGGCAATGTGTCCAGGGAATTGGTGGACATCTGCAACGAGAACGGTCTTTCTCTCTTTCGCACTTGTCCCGCACACGCCTCTGCCAAAAGGAATTCTTACACAGGCTGGCAAGCCTTGAAAAGGACCGAGCACGAGTTCATCTCCCTCTGTCAAATAAAAACCCACCCAATTCACTCGATCAAAGAATTGATTTAACAGAGCAGAAGCATTGCTTAAATTAGCGATTTGGTTTGTCTCTCCTTCTAGTAGAGAAACGAGCTGCTTGCGGAGAAGATTATATTGATCTTGACGATTTCCGTCATAGTTTTCGACTTTAAACACCCTAAATCACCTTACTTTTCTAAGATTATCATTTTATTGTATCAAAAATCGTTGAAAAATAGGATACTTTGTCAAGTTTTTTATAGAGGAAAAGATGAAGAAGCCAAGAATTTTAATATTAAGGAAGGGAATTGTCGGTTATTAGGGATGAGGGAGTAAATAAGTAAATGAAAGAAGGTGTAGTGATGGTTAAAAATACGAAAGAAGCGATCATGGATGCAGCCATTTCACTATTCAATACAAATGGCTTTGCGGGGACATCGATAAGAGATGTCGCCAAGAAAGCGAATACGAATGTTTCTAATATCTCTTATTACTTTGGAAGCAAGCACGGCCTTCTTGAAACTTGTTTTACAACTTATTTTGAGGAATACTTGAAGCAAATTGAAAAAGGGTATAATGAATCTAAAGAGGGCGCCCTTCATCGCTTAAAGCAAATAACGGAAAATATCCTACAATTCCAGTCTCGAAATATTCAATTAACAAGGCTAGTCTTAAGGGAAGTATCGCTAGACTCCCAAATGGTTCGGGAGATTATGTCTACGTATTTGGTGAAAGAGAGATATTATTTTAAAAAGGTGATGGAGGAGGGAATCCTCACGAAAGAATTCCACTCTTTTTCCGTCAATTATTTGATTATCCAATATAAGAGTTTGCTGACAATGCCATTCTTAAATCCCTTTTATCTAACTGAAGTATTGCAGGTTTTTCCGAATGAATCCTATTTCGTAAAGAGATATTACAAGGAGTTATGCTTCTGGATGGAGGGGGTACTTTGTAACAAGAGGAGCGAGTTGCTCCCAATGGTTATTACGTAAATAAACCAAACGGCCAATTTCCCGTTTGGTTTATTTGATTAGCAGCGCGTCATGACCCTGCTTTAGTTCCTTTACTTGGTGGGCATCAGACCCATAGACAAGAGGGATTTGTAGATTACTCGCTTCTTCCGCAACCCATTTTGGCGGATAGGTTTCTCTGCATAAGGGCTTTGCGGTTCCGGCCCCATTATAATCAATTTCATACCCTTGATTTTTAATCGCTTGTAGCACGGTCATAATTTCATTTCGAAAATCGGATTGGACAGGAAACCTTTTTTGAAACTTCCT
>DLCS01000133.1:2695-7662 GCA_002480735.1 Bacillaceae bacterium UBA7792
GCTTCCTTACTAAAGTTATATGGCCAATTCGCTTTGGTTTATAAGGACCTAAATCAGTCTGGATCGATTTAAGTAAGGTCCGATAATAATTCTGATATATGTCTTCAACGGTTCCGTACTTTTTAACCATTTGCTCGAAGGCTTCAGGGCTGTAATCAAGACAATCATAGGAATGCCCATGCTTTAAAAAATGTACCGAGAGAATGGCGTCATCTAATCTGCTTCCATATTGATTAAGGAAGGATGTGATCTCTTCCTCAAACCCTTCTATATAATCAACCTCAAATCCACAATTAATGACCAATCGATCACTAAATCTATCTTTCAGTTGATCAATCTTAGCGAAATACTCCTCTAGCTGCTCTAATTTCATCCCGGAGTCCTTTTTCGGAGTGGTGTCCTCAAATCCCTTGGGAAGGGGGGCATGCTCAGTAAAGGAGATTTCTCTGAAGCCTAGCTCAATCGCTCTTTCTATGTATTCCTCAAACCCGTCTTTTGTCCCATGAGGACAAAATGGAGTATGAATATGGCCGTCCTTCAGCATCTTAATGACCTCCTAAATCATCTTAAAATATGAACTAAGACCCCATTTTTCGAGATAATGGACGAACAATCTTTCGAAAACGCCCATTTCCTACAAAAAATTTGAAATTAATAGTCAAAAATTGTCGTTTACATGTTATCATAGTAACATTGAAATGAACACTTGAAAACGTTGGTGGCCTAGCAAACGGAGCTTGACAGGAGGCTTTAAAATGGAGTTTATAATCGCTGCCCTTATTTTAATTTTAATTTTATATATAACTGGTTATTTTTTCAAAAAGAAGTATTATAAGGATATTGATCGGCTTGAAGCCTGGAAAATAGAAGTTATGAATCGTCCTGTTTTGGAAGAACTGGCGAAGGTCAAAAAGCTCAATATGACAGGACAAACGGAAGAGCTTTTCGAAAAATGGAGAAAAGACTGGGACGAGATTGTCACCACAGGGCTTCCTGATGTGGAGGAGTTTCTTTTTGATGCGGAAGAGTGTATTGATAAATACCGATTCAAAAAGGCGAAACAAATACAAGTAGCCATAGAAAAGCATCTAAAAGAGACAGATGAAACGATTCAAGCTTTAATCAATGAAATAAAAGATTTGGTAGGTAGTGAAGAAACTAGTAAGGTTGAAATTGAGGAATTAAAAGAAAGCTACCGAGTGATTAAGAAAAACCTCCTAGCTCATCGACATAACTACGGGTCTGCTGTGACCAGCTTGGAAGCAGAGCTTGATGATATTATGAGGACGTTTCAGCAATTCGATGAATTCATGAGTAATGGAGATTACCTGTACGCAAAAGAAACCGTTTTGTCGATAAGAGAAAAGCTTGACGTCATTCAGATAAAAATGGAATTGGTTCCTAATCTACTTATAGAAATTCAATCACATATCCCTTCCCAGCTCGCTGAGTTAAAAGACGGCTTTCGAGAAATGACCCAGCAGGGATACATACTTGAGCATGTCCAGTTGGACAAAGAAACGGAAAGAATTGAAAAGCTACTTCAGAATTGTAAGCAGTTGTTAGAGCAGTCTGACACGGAAGCAGTCGAAACGGGAATTGAAGAGATAAAGGAAGGCATTGAGCTTCTTTATGATATGCTAGAAGCAGAGGTCCTTGCCAAACAATTTATTGATGAGCATGAAGAGAGAACGAAGGAAATGCTACATACGGCACAGACTGCAAATGGCGATCTCAAAGTTGAGATGGATGCAGTTAAACAAAGCTACCATCTTTCAGAAAGCAAATTAGACGAACAATTGCAGCTAGAAAAGCAGTTGAACCAACTTCTCAAACGATACGAGCTATTGGAGCTTAAAATTCAAGAGGATGAAACAGCTTTTTCTCTTTTAAAAGAAGAATTAATGGAGATTAAGACAGAGCTTGAAGCGATGAATACGGAGCTGTTAGCCTTCTCAGAGGATCTAAAAATGTTAAGAAAAGATGAGCTCGCTGCCCGTGAGAAAATACAGGAGCTTACAAGAAAAATGGCTGAATCGATTAAGCTCGTTTCAAAGAACAATATTCCTGGCATCCCTGAGGACCTTATCACTTTGATGGAGGATTCAAAAGAAAGCATTCAGGATGTAAAGGAGAAGCTCGAGGAAAAACCACTGGATATTCCTTCAGTCCAAAGGGTTCTTGAAGTGGCTGTGTTAAATGTGGAGAAAACACATGAAACAACGAATGAGCTAGTTGAAACGGCAAAGCTAGTTGAAAAGGTCATTCAATACGGAAATCGTTACCGAAGCCGATTTCCTTCTGTTGATAAAGGCTTGAAGGAAGCAGAATCATCCTTCCGTGGCTTTGATTATCAGTCAGCTTTGGAGCAAGCGGCGGCTTCTATCGAGGCAGTAGAGCCAGGGGCATTAAAAAGAATTGAGGCCCTCTTAGACGAACAGGTCTTGTGACAGGGATTCATCATTGAATAGGGAACGGAATAAGAAACGGTTCGCGATCGCAAGCGAGCCGTTTTATTTATTTTCAAATAAAACAATGTATCTAACAAATAAGGTTTTTTCTGTAATAAATAGCTAATTATTTGAAGTGACAAATTGCCACTTCCTATTCTAGGTTGTTGAAATGTGTCGTAATCTCAATAATCCTTAGAATCCAGGGAGTGGCAATTTCTTTGCTTATAAAGCCCTCTATCAAGGTCTTTCATAACCTATTTCTTATAACAGTTTTGACAATACGCCTCGAATAGGGGGAGGGACTTTTACTGAGAATATCTCATGTTTGAACATCAACTTTAACAAAAGGATCGTGCTCACTTAGTACATCAATAATGTAGTCTGAAGAGATATATAAATGATGTTCAGCCATGGGCTGTAGTTGAACTCTAGCGGGAAAAATATTATCATACCAAGACAAAAAGCTGGAATTTAAAACCTTGTAAAAAGTAGGTTCGTAGGTAAGTTTATCCAAACCATCTTCTTCTCTTTGTTTTCCTACTCTGGAAATAAGGTTTTCAATATCAGGTCTTGCTGTCTCATCAAACAACCGGAAAGTAATAACTGCGTTAGGCCTAGATTCTGGTTGTTTATATGTAAAGATATATTTCTTAGTGTGATTCGCATCTTCAAAAACAAGGGTAAAATCTTTTTGATAGTGCATTTCAACAAAGAGTAACTCATTATTAAATCTGCTAAATTGATTATCCGCCTCATGGATAGGTTCCCAAACTAATAGCTTCTCACTTTCCATAAAACAACCTCCTAAAATCAATCCCCAAGAAATCTCACCTTATCTTTTAGAAAAGATATAGTAGGTCTTTGTGCACCAGCAGTCGTACTAGAGCTGGTATATAAAGTAACATTCCCAGCTGGTGTCTTCTTTACATGAGTTATATTGTTTCCACTTACATAAGATGTGACTTCCCCTCCTCCACCGAGCTTACCGAACTCCGCTTGTGCAGCAGTTCTATTTCCCTTATTGGTAAATTGTCTAATACCCCCAGAACTGGTATGAGTATAAGTTGAACGTCCAAGAAAAGTCGTCCAATCATTTAACATATTATGCTTGTCTGTAGCGAATGTGCTAAAATTATTATCAACATTTGCGGAAATATTACTTTCATTTTCAAGACTATCCACAAGTTCTTGATATTCTTCATTGGAAAGAGTAATTACTTTGTCGGAAATTATAAGATTTTCAGTGTTTTCTAATGAATTTGCAAACGTTGTGTTCATTGGAATTAAAGTGAATACTAATGCAAAAGTTAACATAAGAATAGTGATTTTTAAGTTTTTTTGAAATAAAGCTTTCATTTTATCAGTCCTCTTCAATTAAATACGATTGAAAAATAACTCTTTTTTTCTTAAGAATGATTTGAAACTTGGTCAACCAACCGAACTTAAATAAATGCTAAGAGATCAACATTTAGCAAGATTATTTTGTCTTCATTTCCGTATCTCCCCCTTTCTGCTCTTGAATAATATAACAAGATAGGGAATTTTATGTTTTCTCCGTATACCTTGAAATTTTCTATGTTTTGTTGGGTATTCTACTCTATTCTTGAATTTTCTTAAACTAATATAATTATAGTTATATAATTAAAAAAAGTCCCTTTTAGAGTAACGGGTTCTCTTTTGAGATGGAAATAGTTAAGTGTGTCAGCTAGTTCTAAATATTCTTCTAAACCAGCTTGTGAAAATTGTCTTGTTTCTTTTGTTCCGAATTCACGTTAACTTCAATTGTGTATATCCCTTCATTTACACTTTCTAATTCGACTCTCATCCTTCATCTTTTCCTTCATTCTTAAGTGATTTTCAGTGATCAAAAAGTGGCCGATGATTGACGTTTGGTTAGTTTTTATAAAAGCTAATGGCTTTCTATGACAGTTTGAACTATAATAAATACCGTTAAATCAACGTTTTTAAGGTGAGTGAATGTAATTGACATCTAATTTTATTTATTTCGATAATAGTGCCACAACGAAACCATACAAAGAAGTAGTGGATTCCTTTGTAAAAGTCTCAACGGATTATTTTGGAAATCCATCATCATTGCATCGGATTGGAGGGGAAGCAGAGAAGCTACTCTCGAAAGGTAGGAAGCAAATAGCAGAACAGCTCGCGGTCAAGCCATCAGAGATTATTTTCACCTCGGGTGGAACTGAAAGTAATAATCTTGCTGTTAAGGGTGCTGCGCTTATGCACCGAAATCGTGGCAATCATATAATTACCTCTGCTGTTGAGCATGCCTCGATTAAGGAACCATATAAGCAATTACAGGAGCTTGGTTTTGAAGTGACCATTCTCCCCGTTGACGATGAGGGAAGAGTGAATGTTCAAGAACTGGAAAATGCTATTTCTGATCAAACGATTCTCGTCTCTGTCATGCATGTAAACAATGAAGTAGGGACTATACAACCGATTGAACAAATAGGGGCTCTTCTGACAAGCTATCCTAAGATCGGAAGAGCG
>DLCS01000094.1:0-6584 GCA_002480735.1 Bacillaceae bacterium UBA7792
GTCGGAAGCTGGTCCCTACCCATGTATAGGAATTCCGTCCTGTACAAACCAACACCTTCACCGCCATTACTCTTCACACCTGCAAGATCATTCGGTGTTCCAATATTGGCCACTAATTCAACTTGATGGCCGTCCGCTGAATAAGACTTTTCATTCTTAAGCTTCGCCCACTCGGCCTTTTGTGCTTCGTACGCTTCGTTTTCCTTTTTATACTGCTCAAGCAGCTCCTGGGTCGGATTAATATGTACCTGTCCCTTCAATCCATCGACAATAATGAAATCGCCGTTTTCAATATCCTTTGTAGCCGTTTTCGTTCCTACTACAGCAGGGATTTCAAGAGAGCGGGCCATAATCGCCGAATGGGAGGTTCTTCCTCCAATATCAGTTGTGAAGCCCTTAACAAACTGGCGGTTTAATTGCGCTGTATCAGAAGGCGTCAAATCCTCCGCAACGACGATAACCTCCTCAGAAATCATGCTTGGATCGTTCAATTTTACTCCAAGTAAATGAGAAAGGACACGCTTTGTCACGTCACGAATATCTGCCGCTCTTTCTCTCATATATTCATTATCCATTGCTTCAAACATTGAAATGAACATATCAGCCGTTTCTTTTAGCGCAAATTCACTATTTACCTTGTCAGATTTCACTCTATCCTTGATAGGTGTTAGAAGCTCTGGATCACTGAGAACAAGTAGATGAGCTTCAAATATAGCAGCCTTATCAGCTCCTAATTTTTCTCTCGCATGATCACGAATGACTTCCAATTCGCTTTTTGACTGAGCAACTGCTGCCTCGAAACGTTCAACCTCAGAATCTGCATTTTCAATGGTTATCTTGGCAAAGGATAAATCGGGTTCAACCAATCGATACGCCTTGGCCATTGCAATACCACTTGAAGCCGCAATACCATGTAAGAAGCTCATTATTCTGCTAACCCTTCTTTTTTCATCAATTCTTCAAGACTAGACAATGCCGATTGCTCATCTCCGCCTTCAGCGATGATCTTAATTTCCGCACCTTGTCCAACCCCAAGGGCCATAACACCCATAATCGATTTTAAGTTCACTTTTTTCTCTTTATATTCAAGTTGAATATCAGATTCGAATTTACTTGCTGCTTGAACTAATAATGTTGCTGGACGGGCATGAATCCCTGTTTCAGCAATGATTTTAAATTGTTTTTCAACCATTACACATCAAACCCCTTATCAATTATTAATATCTGCTGTGATAAAAACCTGTTGTCATTTGCTTCCCAATTAAAAGGGTACCTACCTCCATTATTCTTAACAAAAATTATCTATTCATGTGTAAAATAGAGTCTTTTGTACCCTGTATCAAACAAGATACAGGGCACAAAAAAATGATAACAGATTCTTAGGTCAAATACAAAAATATTACTCTGATTAACTTGCCAAATATGTGAAATTTTGAACAAAAATCTTCTTGAGGATTGAATATTTTGTTAAATATAGTTATGATTTTGTTAACTATTTCCTTTTTGCTAAGGTGTGATTGCATGTATTATAGAAGAGATGAGGCATTTCGTTTTATATTTGGGCAGCCAATCAAGGCAACCTTCAAGATTGTCAAAGTGGATGGAAGAGATGGTTCAGCCAATGAAGCATCTGCTCTGATCCTGGATTTAAGCCCGAATGGAATAAAATTTTCATCTGAGTTAGATCTACCTATTTATGAAAAACAGCTCATCCTTGAAATTTATTTTAGCTTAAATGAGAAAATGATTTCCATGCTTGCAGAACCAAAGTGGAAAAAACGAATGAGCCCTTCCTCCTTCACCTATGGTCTTGTTGGTTTGGACAATGAAGAGACAAAAAAGGAGGTTATTGAGGAATTAAAGGAATACGTAAGAAAAAATAAAACAAGCAATAATAATTGAGCATTTGCAAAACGCTTTCAAAAAATAGGTCATTCGAGAATAGAATTCTCTTATTTTCCTTTACGAATGACAAATTTTAGTGCAAACTGTTAGTTATAAATGTAGTTTAACCTACGCTGTTAAAAGCCTTTTAATAGCCAATTGGGGAAAAAGGAGAGAGGATGGATGAAAAAAGCGGAAGTTGGCAATATCATTGAATTTAGAGATGGGCTTCAAGGCATCGTTGAAAAGGTGAACGAAAACTCAGTCATTGTTGACTTAACTTACATGGACAATTATAGAGATTTGGAACTTGACCAAAGAACGGTTGTAAATCATAAAAACTATAAAGTAATCAAAGGATCCATAGTATAAACAATATAAACCTTGAAAACCCTAATGTTACTCCATTAGGGTTTTGGTTTGGAAAGAGTACATATAATCTTTGTAGATGGAGGTGCATCAATGTGATCTTACAGAAGTGGCTAAGCGACAAGAGACTTATTCTCGGCATTCTACTTGCACATCTATTGCTTTTCTATACCTTTCAAAACAAGGTTGTGTTTTGGTATATATTCACTGCTACCATGCTATTACTCATTAGTTATTCCATCCTACACGAGGAAATCGAAGATCATGTGAAGATGATGAATTATTTGCTCATAGGATCGATTTCAGGTGCTATTCTTTTCAGCATCTTCTTTGTCGGCAGAGTTTTTATTGATATCACTCATTTGCCCTTTGACAGGGAAATTGCCAAGCTCTATAGTCGCCTTTCACCTTCCGTATTATGGCATTACATCGTTCTTTTGTTGGTCATCATCCCTGGCGAAGAAATCTTTTGGCGCGGCTTTATTCAAAAGAGAATACAAAAAATCTCTAAGCAGTGGACAGGGATTTTTATTGCATCTCTTCTCTATGCATCGGCCCATGTATATTCTGGCTCGTTTGTTCTCCCTTTGGCTGCCCTTATTTCAGGAGTGTTCTGGGGATATTTATACAGCTGGAAGAAAAGTCTCCCTCTTGTCATTGTATCCCATTTGATTTTCGATTTATTTTTATTTGTCATCTATCCTTTAAATTGATCGAAAAAGACTCTGATCCCACGGAGTCTTTTTTCGATTCTAGTCCTTCATCCATAAAAGAATGATAAAAACAAGGCAACAGTAACCGAAGATTGGATATAAGAATGATAGCAGTACCCCATACTCAATTAGACTAATCAGATAGGTGATGGCAAAGATACCACTCACGATCAAAATGCTAGGCAGGGAAAGATAGGTTTTCACCTGACGTTCCAAGCCAAACACATTGCCGATGACAGAGGTAAAAATTTCTCCATAGATAACTAGAATAAAAACCCAATAGAAGCCTGATGCTAGATTCTTCATAATAACGGCCATTGGAATTTCATAGCTCTCAAGATCGGGGAGCATCACTAACGTAAAGTGACTCGAAAGAAGGATCAACGTTAATAGGAGCCCCCCAATAATCCCTCCCCATTTTACCGTCCTGTCATCCTTGATTTCCGCCGCAACAGGGACAAGAACCGCCTGGGCAAGACCTAGATTCAGGGCTGTGTAGGAAAAGGGAGCAACCACCGATTTCCATCCATCCTCCGCATAGGGAATAAATAGGACCTGCTCAAGAAAATTAGGTAACCTCAGCGAAAGAAGCATCAGCATAAAACTAAACCCCACCATGATCGGTACCACGAAGCTATTAACAGCAAAGATGCCCTTCATCCCCATGATCATGACGAGGATCGAAAGAAAAATCGTCGCGAATAACCCCAAGCTCTTGGATAAGCCTAATTGTTCACTAAACACGGCACCTGCACCCGAGAGCATGACTGCACATACTCCCAGCAGCATGAAAAGCATAAGGAGATTTACGACTGTCCCAAGATATTTTCCAAACAAATATAAATTGAATTCTTGATAAGAGCGAGCACCAATTCTTGCTGAGATTCTCATTAGTTTCGATCCATGAAAAATAAATATATACCCACTCATCAATATCCCTACTAAGCCAATAAAACCAAAGCGAGAAAAAAATTCTACAATCTCACGGCCTGTTGCGAAACCTGCTCCAACAACAGTCCCCACATATACAGCTGCAATTTGGAAGGCAGCCCCCCAATTTGTCTTCATCTAAATACCTCCCTCCCTCTCAATATATGAAAGGAAGGACAAACCATGACGAGCAAAATTTTTTCGACAAAACACTTGAAAGTCAAAAAAGGTCAAAGTATAATAAAGTCACAAAGGTCAAATATAGTCAAAGTCAAATCATTTGGAGGAGGAATGGTTAATGTATTGTCAAAAATGTCAACAAGCAAATGCGCAAGTTCATTTATCCATGAATGTAAACGGAGTAGAGAAACAATTTCATCTTTGCCATAATTGCTACAAGACTGAAAGAGCGAAGATCGGTACGGCATTTGGCCCAAGCATGACAGGTTTCTCTCACTTCAATCAAATGCCAATGGAAGATTTAATTAAGAAATTTGTCACACCTGATTTACAGCAAACGCTAGATTCAAATCCTAATACAGCAAAAGGGACTGGAGGATTTATCGACCAATTCGGTAGAAATCTCACCCAGATGGCTAGAACTGGACTCATCGATCCAGTAATCGGCCGAGAGGAAGAGGTAAATCGCGTAATTGAGATTCTAAATAGACGAAACAAAAATAACCCTGTCTTAATTGGAGAGCCGGGCGTCGGTAAAACAGCGATTGCGGAGGATTTAGCTGCAAGAATTGCGGAAGGCAAAGTTCCAAATAAACTAAAAAATAAAGAGGTCTTTCTACTAGATGTTGCCTCCCTTGTTGCTAACACAGGAATCCGAGGTCAATTTGAGGAAAGAATGAAGCGCATGATTCAAGAGCTGCAACAAAGAAAAAATATCATTCTTTTTATCGATGAAATCCATCTCCTTGTTGGGGCTGGCTCTGCTGAAGGGTCAATGGATGCAGGAAACATATTGAAACCTGCTCTTGCCCGTGGCGAGCTGCAGCTAGTTGGCGCTACGACTTTAAAGGAATACCGTAATATTGAAAAGGATGCAGCCCTTGAACGCCGCTTCCAACCAGTTATAGTACAGGAGCCTAGTGTAGACCAAGCCATTGAAATTTTACAAGGCTTGAAAGAAAAATATGAAAACTTCCATGAAGTCACCTATACAGATGATGCACTTCGGGCATGTGTGACCCTCTCCCATCGCTATATTCAGGATCGTTTCCTTCCTGATAAAGCGATAGATTTAATGGATGAGGCGGGCTCAAAGCTTAATCTTCATTCAGACTATCCTTCAACGGATAAAATCGATGAACGCTTGAAAGAAATTGCTAGAGAAAAGGAAGCTGTGTTAAAGGAAGAGAACTACGAAGCAGCCGCCAAGCTACGTGCAGAAGAAATGAAGCTTGAAAAGGCATTAAGCTCAACGGATCAGCTCACTCGTCCTACAGTTACCGTTCAGCATATCCAGGAGCTCATCGAGAAGAAAACAGGCATTCCAGTCGGTAAGCTTCAAGAAGATGAACAGACAAAAATGAAAAACTTATATGAGAGCTTATCAAAAAAAGTCATTGGGCAAGCCGAAGCTGTCGAAAAGGTGACGAAGGCAATTAGAAGAAGTCGTGCGGGATTAAAGGCGAAGAACCGTCCAATCGGTTCCTTCCTCTTCGTCGGTCCAACTGGTGTTGGTAAAACTGAGCTTTCAAAAACCCTTGCAGAGGAGCTATTTGGCTCGAAGGATGCGATGATTCGCCTCGATATGAGTGAATATATGGAAAAGCATAGTGTCGCAAAGCTGATTGGTTCACCTCCAGGATATGTCGGCCACGAGGAGGCTGGGCAATTAACTGAAAAGGTTCGCAGAAATCCTTACAGCATTATCCTTTTAGACGAAATCGAAAAAGCTCATCCGGATGTTCAGCATATATTCTTGCAAATTTTGGATGATGGCCGACTCACAGACAGCCAAGGGAGAGTCGTTAGCTTCAAAGATACGGTCATTATTATGACAAGTAACGCAGGGGTTGGGCATAAAGAAATCAAGGTTGGATTCGGTAATGACCATACAACAAGGGAGCTTAATATTCTTGATTCATTAGGAAGCTTCTTCAAGCCTGAATTTCTTAATCGATTCGATAGCATCATAGAATTTAAGTCATTGGAGAAGAACCATTTACTAGAAATTGTTGAATTAATGTTAAGTGAATTAAATGACATGCTGAGAGGACAAGAAATTACACTTAGTGTCTCACAGGAAGTGAAGGAAGCACTTGTCGAAAAAGGCTATAATCCAACCTTCGGAGCCCGTCCACTACGCAGAGTCATTCAGGAACAGTTAGAGGATAAAATTACAGACATCGTTATTGACGATCCAAGCGCAAAATCCCTAATGGCCGTCATGGAAAATAACGAGATCAAAATCAAACATCAATAATATTTGCTTAAAGAGGACTCATCGTCCTCTTTTCTTAATGCAAGACAATTCAATATAATTGACAGTTACCCAAATCCCTGTCAAAATAAAGAAAACACTGCACATTATACTACATGCACAGTGTTTTCGTTGTAATTAGTTTTCTTTATTTTGGCTGCTGTGCTGGGAAATAGTCGTTTGTAGCGTAATCACGCTTCTTCGTGCTATCCTTCTCGTCGTACACAGCCTTCTTTACTTTCTCTATCTCT
>DLCS01000094.1:6749-11247 GCA_002480735.1 Bacillaceae bacterium UBA7792
TCTCTGCTTTTAATTCTTCAAGATTTACGCCTTTTTTCACAAGCTCCTCAGTCGCAATCAGAATGGCTTTATTCGATTCATCGGAAGAAATTTTTAATGACTCCAATGCTCCCTGAGGGTTATGGAATCCAGCTGCACTTTCTGCTGCGATGATATCCCAGAACCATTGTCCTTTACGAACATGCTCCTGTGCTTCCTTAATTTTCTCTTCACTTACACCTGATGTAATCATCTTGTTCACATAGTAGTGTGAGCTAATAGAAACATCCTCTGCAGCGTGTAATGCTGTCATATGTGTATCCTGAATCTTTTCAACACGATCCTTCAAATCATCGAGATCTCTGTTGGAGTGACATGTTCCGCATGAGGCCTCCATGGACTTAAGTGGAGATTTCCACCAGTGGGACGAAATTTTCTTTTTGCCATCTGCACGTTCATACGGCATATGACAGTCAGCACATGTTACTCCGGCCTCGCCATGTGGACCCTCAATATGAGTCTCAAAGTCAGGGTGTTGCGCTTTTATCATTGGAGTTCCCGATACATTGTGAACCCAATCTTTGTCAAATCCTCTTTGCTTAGCAACTGTATCATAGTATTTATACATATCCTCTGGTTTAAAGCCCTCAGACCATGGGAATGTTACCTCACCATTTTCTGGTGCAAAGTAGTATTCTACGTGACACTGTGCACATACATAGTTACGCATATCATTCTTCGTTGCTTTTGATACATCAATTCCTTGTGATTCCAAACCTTTCACTAAGCTTGGACGTGTGATGCGAAGATCCATTGTTTCTGGATCATGGCAGTCAGAGCAGCCAATCGGAGAGTGACCCATTGCTTCTGCAGCTGGCCAAACATCCTTATTGAAGCTTCCACCCCAATAATCATCGCCCATTTCCTCAATCAAATGTGGAACAGCTGTTGATTTACAAGTTAAACAAGAACCAATTGATTTATCTGTAATACGTAGAGTGGCACGGACGTCTTCATTTGCATACACGTGACCACGGTCTTCATTATAATCAAGAGCAAATCCATATCCGTTAAATAAAACTGGCAGGTATGGTTCTTTATCATGATCAAATTTTGGACGCTTTACGGAACCACTGTATTTTGTATCCTCTGTATCTTCTGCGTTTTTCATGTAGCTGTCATATTGAAGCGGGAATAAATCCTTAAACGCTTCATTGCTAATTTCATCCTTGCTTAAGCCTGTTTTGGCCGCAGTGGATGCTTTTTCAGAGTCCTGGCTAGAACAACCAGTCATCATGAATATGACAGCGACTAGGAGCAAAAATGCCCAATGATATTTCCTAGCCATTATTCCAGTTACCTCCTTTATTTTCTAAAAGCTCACCAGGTTTTGCTGGTTTATAGTAATCTTCTGTTTTGAAATTCTTTCCATGCGGTACTGATTGGTGACAGTCTGTACAGTTTTCCTTCGCATCATGGGACACATTTTTCACAGTATTCTCATGACAGCTAACACAGTTTTCCTTAATGATTTTTTCGGAATTTTCTGTCGCATGCAATACCCCAGGAATCTTCTCGACCCCGAGCGTATTATAGTAAATATGCCCCATACCAGCTTTTGCCTTTTCAGTCATCTTATGAACGATGTTGTCATGAGGCAGGTGGCAATCCCCGCAGGCAAGATCCGCATGGTTAGAATCAGCAAAGGAATCATGAACCTGTGTCATTAAATGACAGCTGCTACAAAACTCTGGTGAATCACTATAGGCTAGTCCCTTGACGGTGACAACCGACAAAATAATCCCAACAAAAACACCAATGAATAATAACATTTTTTTGTTTTTTAACATTTTCTCACCTCCCTCCAGTGTGGAAAATTTCTATTAAAGCACGATTGGATCTAGTTGACCAATCGTGTTCTAACCAAATTAGAGAGAGGCTTTTTCTTCAATCAATTGAATTAAATTCTCTTTCGTGGTCGGTCCAGTGAATCTCTCAACAATCACTCCATCTTTATTAATGATGATCGTTTCAGGCTGACCAATGACACTATATTTCTTAGAAACTTCCTCTTTTGTATCAAGTAAATAGAAGAGCTTTGAATCAGCTTCGGAAATATATTTTTTCATTCTCTTACTCGATTCGCCTTTCGCAATGACGATCAGCTGGGCATCCTTATATTCACTGTTAAACGCCTCAAGCTCTGGAGCTTCATCAATACAAGGCTGACACCAGGTTGCAAAGAAGTTAATCACGACTGTCTGGCCCTTATAGTCTGATAGTTTATGTGTTTTTCCATTCATGTCCTTTAATTCAAAGTCAATCGCATTGTCTCCGGGTGTCGTCGATGCCTTTCCTTCAAGTCCATTGATGAGGAACCCAATCACCCCGATGACAACCACGATGACGACAATAGGTATAATTTTTTTGGCCATCCTTTTTGCCCCGCTCTACTTTCCTTATTCTTCCGAATTCCACTCTTCAAGCTGTTTTATTTCCTTTTGTAAAGCCTTTTGTCTTTTCCCCAAAAATAACACATAGCCTGCAATTAAAGCCCAAGTCACTGAATAAGCCAAAAATAAGTAGTTCATTCTCCATTCCTCCTCATTAGCTCGCTAATTTGTTCATGATTTTGTTTTTGGATCTCTTCACGATTGTACGCATTCTCTCAATCTCTGCCCCTTTTCTCATTAGGAACACATATAGTAGGGTAATGGTAAAGACAGAGAATAGTAATGTTACAAGCATTTCAGGCTCAATTCCGCCGCCCGTTTGATTTTTTCCTTCACCAAAGACAATCGGATGCAGCTTCGTTTTCCACCAGCGAATGGCCATGAAAACGATCGGTACATTCAAACAGCCGATAATCCCAAACACAGAAGAAAGCTTCGCAATCCTTTCCCATGAACCATCCATTTTCCTAATGAACAAAAACGCCACATAGATAAACCAGAGAACAAGGGTTGTGACAAGGCGCGGCTCCCAGCTCCACCATGTATTCCAGCTTGCTCTTCCCCATGTCATTCCCGTAATTAAGGTAATCGTTGTAAAAAGAACACCGATTTCTGCGGAAACTCCGGCATAAATAAAGCGATTTAGCTTTGGTTTAATTAATGTCATGACGCTATAAAAGCCGACAACGAAGAAGGCAAGGAATGCCACCCATGCTGTTCCCACATGAATATAGAAAATCTTCTGTGTCACTCCCATGATTTTTTCTACTGGTGACCAGATAAAGATCAAATAAAATAGAACGAAAACCGCAGGAATAAGAACATATAGTAACGCTCGATCGATAAGATTGGATCTCTGCTCCATCATGATCCCTCCATAATAAATTCAAATAAAAGAAAGCAGGCAGCTAAAAATAAAAGATCGTAGGCAGCCATGAGCTGCAGCCAAGAAATTGCCGACTGAATTTCTGTGTTCTCAAGAACAATATTCGTTGCTTGCACACCCGCGATCATTAACGGGCTGATAAGCGGTAACAGAAGGACTGGAAGCAGCATTTCGCTATTCTTCGCATTAGCTGCCAATGCTGCAAGAAACGTCCCCACAATAATGAAGCCAAATGTGCCAGCGAGTACGATGAGAATAAACCACAGATAAGAACTCGTGAACCGATATCCGAATAAGAGAAACAAGACTGGAATACTGACGACTTGAACGAGTGAAACTAGAACAAAGTTCGCGATCACCTTCCCGATGTAAATACTCGACGGATCGATAGGCGCTGACCTCAAGCCGATTAAGCAATTGTTCTCAAGCTCTGACACGAATGAACGATTGAGGCCAAGAATTCCAGAAAAGATCGTAATGATCCATATTAATCCAGGAATCACGGCTTTCACCATATTGTTTGTCGGGTCAAAAGCAAAGCTAAAGATAAGAATCACCAATGCTGCAAAGACAAGCATCATCCCAATTGTCTGCTTCGTTTTTAATTCGCTTCGCAAATCCTTTCCTGCGATGGTGAAGGCATCCATCAGAATCGTCTTCATCCTTCGGACACCACCTTTTCATACCATTCTTTCATCCCATATAGGTCCATGCTTTCTGCGAGCTCTCTCGTTTCAACGATTTTTCCTTTTTTTAATACCGCTACTCGATCAGCAAGCTTATGCACCTGTTCAAAATCATGGGAGATGATGAGAATGGATGTTCCACTATTCTTTTTGTCGATAATGATTTTATTTAATAATTGGACTGCTTCTTGATCCAGCCCTGTATGCGGCTCATCAAGCATTAAAATATCAGGTTCTGCAAGCAACACTCTTGCTATCGCAAGCCGCTGCATCATTCCCCTTGAGAAGGAACGAATCGGAACATCCTTGAACAGATACAAGCCAACCTCTTTCAGAAGTTCTTTCATTCTTTCCTCAAGATTCTTAACCTTATACAGCTTTCCATAAAACTGCAGAGTTTCCAGCGGTGAAAGATTGTTGTATAGAAAGGATTCATGCCCTAGAATTCCATTTTGTGTTCGTGCAATCGGAGGTGTTTTCCTACAGGAATGCCC
>DLCS01000039.1:0-7359 GCA_002480735.1 Bacillaceae bacterium UBA7792
TATTACAGGCAGCTAAAGGTATAATAAGAATGGCAGCTAAAAGACAGACAAGCCCTACTTTTAACCATTTTTTCATGCTGTGACCTCCTCAGGTAAAATGAATCTATATAAAAGGTTGAAAACCTAACATATCGTATGAAGGGGCAAAAAAATGTGTGAATGCCTATATACAAGTTGAGAACTTTTTTAGGAGTTGAACATATGAACAAGGCGGATGGCCAAATCATCTCAAAGCAGCGATATCCATCGCCGAATCCGAATATTGAGCTCTCCCTGGTCACCTATTACTCCGGTGGTTTAAGAGTGATGGGATTGCTTGCTGAGCCAAAGGCGGAGGGGATTTATAATGGATTTCTATATTTGCGAGGTGGTATTAAAAGTGTAGGAATGGTTCGTCCAGGAAGAATCATTCAGTTTGCCTCAGAGGGATTTATCGTGTTTGCGCCTTTTTACCGGGGAAATCAAGGGGGAGAAGGGAATGAGGATTTTGCCGGGGATGATCGGAAGGATGCATTCGCCGCTTTCACCCTACTCCAAAATCATTCGAGAGTGGACAAGGTTCATGTATTCGGTTTTTCAAGAGGTGGTGTCATGAGCCTTCTGACGGCGATCTATTTTCCGGAAACAGCGTCGATTGTAACGTGGGGAGGTGTGAGCGATATGTTTCTGACCTACGTGGAAAGAAAGGATTTACGGCGCATGATGAAGAGAGTGATTGGCGGTACTCCCACTAAATTCCCAGAGCGCTACCAGTTTCGCACGCCTTTGTTTCATTTGGAAAAACTGCAAGCCCCGGTCTTAATTATTCATGGCGTTCAGGATAAGAATGTCTCCGTAGAACATGCCTACCGGCTAGAAAAAAGATTAAGAACGCTAGATAAGCAGGTGGAGAGCTGGTATTTTGATTCATTAACACATTATTTTCCACCAGCTATCAATCGCCAGGTAGTGACTGATTTGACGAAATGGATGAAAAATCAAACGGAGAAATGATAAGATAGGGGTAAGATAGCCATAAGCAAAGGAGAGAGAAATATGGGTATGCCTTTGGAATTAAATACGATGATCGTGACAAAGGGAAGAGAAACACGTCTTGATGAGAATCTTTTTACGTTAGTGAAGGAAGGATATCGATTATATCCACTTGATATTCCGATCGAGGTAAAAAGAACCATCGACGGCGATTCAAGTGGAATCGCAGAAATCAGAAAAGTTGAATGGGAAAATAACACAACCACTATCTACTACCAGCTCATTTCCTTGTACTCAACCAACTAAAAATGGTACCTGGTACCATCCGTGGACAAAATGGTCAGTTTGTCCTTCTCAGGTGGACACTTCTCGCATAAAAGAAAGAGCGGCCTAATGTGCCGCTCTTTCGTATATTCATGCTTAAGCAATTGGTCCGCCTTTTTCACGGATGGCTGATGATACATCCTTGAACTTGGTGAAATTCTGCTTGAATTTATCAGCCAATTCTTTTGCTTTCTTTTCGTAAGCCTTTTGGTCACTCCATGTCTTACTCGGTTGGAGTACCTCGTCAGGAACACCTGGTACATGAAGAGGGATATTTAATCCGAAGATTTCATCCTTAACGGTTTCTACATGATTTAGTTCCCCTTCAAGAGCGGCTTGAATCATTGCGCGAGTATAGCTTAGCTTCATACGGCTTCCTACACCGTATTCTCCACCAGTCCACCCAGTATTCACTAGATAAACTTGAGCGTCATGCTCAGAGATTTTATCTCCCAGCATTTCTGCATATCTAGTTGCTGGAAGAGGGAGGAACGGAGAACCGAAACAGGTTGAGAAGGTAGCCTCTGGGGAAGTAACGCCACGCTCGGTACCAGCAAGCTTGGATGTATAGCCACTCAAGAAGTGATACATTGCCTGTTCCTTTGTTAATTTTGCGATGGGAGGAAGAACTCCAAACGCATCAGCTGTCAAAAACACAATTGTATTTGGATGTCCCGCAATGCTTGGCTCAACGATATTATCGATCGCTTGAATTGGATATGCGGCACGGGTATTCTCTGTCAATGTCCCGTCATCATAATCAGCAACACGACTTTCGTTATTTAGGACGACGTTCTCCAAGACAGATCCGAAACGAAT
Source organism: Bacillaceae bacterium UBA7792 (assembly GCA_002480735.1). Classification (GTDB taxonomy): domain Bacteria; phylum Bacillota; class Bacilli; order Bacillales; family Cytobacillaceae; genus Robertmurraya; species Robertmurraya andreesenii. The sequence goes on from DLCS01000039.1 coordinate 2,116, forward strand.
CGCATCGAAAATTTGTGGTTCCTTCTCACGCGAAAGATTGATGCATTTGGCGTAGCACCCACCTTCGATATTGAAAACACCATTTTGCGACCATCCGTGCTCATCATCTCCGATTAAACGGCGGTGGGGATCAGCTGAAAGAGTCGTTTTTCCTGTACCTGATAAGCCGAAGAATAGCGCAACATCCCCCTCACGGCCAACATTGGCAGAGCAATGCATGGAGAGAATATTGTTTTCTGGGAGAAGATAATTCATAACGGAAAAAATGGATTTCTTGATTTCTCCTGCGTATTCTGTACCACCAATCAAAACCGTATGACGTTCAAATGAAACAATAATGAAGGTTTCAGACCTTGTACCATCAATTTGTGGGTCAGCTTTAAAATCAGGAGCTGAGATAACCGTAAATTGAGCCTCATGAGTTAATAATTCTTCCTCCGTTGGGCGAATAAATAACTGATGGGCAAAAAGATTATGCCATGCATACTCATTAATGACTTGAATCGGAAGCTGAGATTTCTTGTCGGCCCCTGCAAAGCCTTTAAAAACAAATACCTCTTCCTTTTCCTTTAAATAATTGATAACCTTATTATAAAGACGGTCAAAAGTATCCTCAGAAATGGGCTGATTGACAGAACCCCATTCAATTTTATCCTTAGAGGAGCGCTCTTCAACAATGTATTTATCTTTAGGGGAACGGCCCGTATACGTTCCTGTAGTTGCGCGAACAGCACCTGTCGACGTTAAAACTCCTTCATTACGTTTTAAAACCTTTTCGACTAACTGAGGAACAGAAAGCTGTACATGAACATTGTCTTGTTGTAATAATACATGTAATTCGTTCGAGAGGCTAACTGAATTCATTTGATGAAAACCTTCTTTCAGCAATTTATTTTATTTTGACCTATTCGGGAAATGTCGAATAGAATATTGACAAATTTTCAGCGCAGTTACTTTCGTGCAGATTGGAAGTTTAAACGATTACATCTCAGGATTAGTATAACACATTGGCTTCATTAGTCTATACTAATGATGGGAATTTTCCCTATTTTATTTCGGATTTTTTCCAGTAAAGTTTAGTGTTAATGTATTCAATCCGAATCACAGATGGGAATGGTGAAAATGAAAATATATGCATTATATGATGCCAATTGTACATTGTGTCAGGAGTCAAAAAGGATTTTTCAAAAGATAGATAGAAAGACTAAAGTGAATTGGTTATCGCTTCAGGAATATGAAAAGACAGATCAAGAGTATTCCTTCAGTGCAATCGAGCTAAGAAGGGAACTGCATATCATCCTTCCTGATAAAAGGGTGCTAAAAGGCTTTGAAGCGGTACGGAAGCTTCTCCTAATTAGTCCGTACACTTTTTTAATTGGAGCCTTCCTCCATATTCCCTACATGCATGTGATTGGCCGCCCCATATACGGATGGATAGCCAAAAGGCGGCATCAATTTAAAGCACATAAATGCAATGATGACAGTTGTTCACTGTGAAAAATTTATAATAAAAATAGATTTCTGTTGACACTATTGTATCCTTTCGATAAGATTTTAATTTGAACGGATACTCTCTTATCCCGAGTAGGTGGAGGGACAGGCCCTATGAAACCCAGCAACCGGCTATGATGATGAAGAAGGATCAGAAAAGATCACTCTCAGTGCATGTGGCAACGGTGCTAACCTGAAGCAAGGCATCGATCCTTGAACGATAAGAGTGAAAGGCTAGAAATGGAATCTTCAACCTTTCCTCATAGGGAAGGTTTTTTTATTTGCCCCTAAGTAGCGGCGGAGCCCTAGAATTAATCATAAAAAAATCATGTTTATTTCATACTACATAGGGAATGAGTACCGTATCAAAACGAGGTGGGAGTCCTCGAGTATATATATTAAAGGAGGAAATCGGATGTCAAAAAACGCTCGTTTGTTTACTTCTGAGTCAGTTACGGAAGGTCACCCCGACAAAATTTGTGATCAAATTTCTGATGCGATTTTGGATGCTATTTTAGCAAAAGATGCGAATGCCCGTGTAGCTGCTGAAACATCTGTTACGACAGGTCTTGTATTGGTGGCGGGAGAAATCACAACCTCTACATATGTTGACATTCCAAAGATTGTTCGTGAAACCATTCAAGAAATCGGTTATAATCGGGCAAAATATGGCTTTGATGCAGAGACATGTGCAGTATTAACCTCGATTGATGAGCAGTCAGCTGACATTGCTATGGGCGTTGACAAGGCACTAGAGGCCCGTGAAGGCAGTATGACTGAGGAAGAGATTGAAGCAATTGGAGCCGGGGACCAAGGTTTAATGTTTGGATTCGCTTGTAATGAAACGAAGGAGCTCATGCCTCTTCCGATTTCGCTAGCGCATAAATTATCTCGTCGTCTTGCCGAGGTACGCAAGGAAGAAATTCTTCCATATCTTCGCCCAGATGGGAAGACACAGGTTACGGTTGAATACGATGAAGAAGGGAAACCGGTTCGCATTGACACGATCGTAATTTCAACTCAGCATCATCCGGAAATTTCGCTAGAGCAAATTCAAGCAGATATCAAGGAACATGTGATAAGTCCTGTTGTTCCCAAAGAGTTAATCGATGAGAACACGAAGTATTTTATTAACCCAACAGGTCGATTTGTGATCGGTGGGCCACAGGGAGATGCAGGGTTAACGGGTCGAAAAATTATTGTTGATACCTATGGCGGTTATGCGCGCCATGGGGGTGGAGCCTTCTCAGGTAAGGATCCGACAAAGGTAGACCGTTCGGCAGCCTATGCTGCACGCTATGTCGCCAAAAACATTGTTGCTGCAGGACTGGCAGATAAGGTGGAAGTACAGCTAGCCTATGCTATCGGTGTTGCCAGACCAGTTTCTATCTCTGTTGATACCTTTGGAACGGGGAAGGTAAGTGAGGATGTGCTTGTTGAGCTCGTGCGTAATCATTTTGATTTGCGCCCAGCTGGCATTATCAAAATGTTAGATTTACGTCGTCCAATTTATAAGAATACTGCTGCATATGGTCATTTTGGTCGAACTGATATTGATGTTCCTTGGGAGCGTACAGACAAAGCAGATGTGCTTCGAGAACAGGCTGCAAAATAGAACACGTAGGATTTGTTAATGTACAGTGTTGATTATAGCCTTATACGTGTACGTGAACGGGTTTTATTCGGTACGAATAACTTAGAGAATGTACACGTATAAGGCGATATGTAGATCAATATCAAAAGATAACCGAGCCAATACGTTAAAAAGAAGTTACATCGTTTATGCGTAACTTCTTTTTTACTCATATGGAAGTGTTATGAATTTTGCTGTAAGGATTTGTAGTACTGTCCTTTTTCTGCATACTCTCTTGAAATTCTTTTCATATCGGCAATGTCGTCTTCGTTCAGTTCCCTTATAACCTTCGCTGGTCTCCCAAAAGCAAGGGTGTTTGTTGGGATTTTCTTACCTTGAGGAACCAAGCTGCCTGCTCCAATAAATGCACCTTCTCCAATCTCAGCACCGTCTAAAATGATCGAACCCATACCAATTAGAGCTCTTTTACGAAGGATGCAGCTATGTAAAATCACCTGATGCCCCACTGTTACCTCATCCTCGATAATGAGAGGATTATTAGGGCTTTGATGGAGGACGCTATTATCCTGGATATTGACCTTCTTACCGATGATCGTTGGGGCTACGTCTCCCCTTATAACCGTGTTAAACCATATGCTTGACTCATCGCCAATTTTAACATCTCCAGTAATGGTGACATAATCAGCAATGAAGGCAGTTGATGAAATTTGTGGCCATTTGTTATGAAATGGATAAATCATAAATCATCTCTCCTTATTTCATGGGTAATTTCATTCTACCTAATAATATAAATAAAGTGTGAATAATTGTTTTCGAAGCAGTAAATTCATGAGTTGATCTTTTGTTTTGTGCTAAAATAATGATAGCTTCAAGTCGAAGTCGAAGGAGGGGAAATTCATGTGGAAGTGGGAACCAGACGAAGAGGCAAAAGGAGTTATTGTCATGGTGCACGGTGCTTTAGAGCATCATCGCCGTTACGGCTGGCTAATTGAAATGTGGCGTCAGGCTGGTTTTCAGGTCATTATGGGCGACCTGCCAGGGCATGGGATGACGACAAGATCTAAACGAGGACATATCGACTCCTTTGACGACTATTTAGATGAGGTCAAGGCGTGGGTTGAAACCGCCTATCAGTTTGATTTACCAGTGTTCTTGCTCGGTCATAGTATGGGTGGACTTATCACCATTCGTTTATTGCAGGAGGAGAATCTCAATCTTGCCGGTGTCATTCTTTCTTCACCGTGCTTAGCGCTCGTGAATAGGCCAGGAAAAATACTAAATGGGATTTCTTATCTTCTCAACGTGATTGCGCCCGAATTAAGATTAAATTCAGGCATTAGTGTCGATATCGCAACGCGGAACAAAGAAATTCTGGACATTGATCGAAATGATACTCTTTATATTGATAAAATTTCTATCAGGTGGTTCCGTGAATTGGATGCTTCCATGAAGCTTGCCTTTGAGGAGCTTCAAAAAGTGAAGGATGTACCTATGCTTGTAATGCAAGCGGGGGATGACAAAATCGTGAATAAACAAGCAGTGACAGAATGGTTCAACCACGCTCCATTATCTGAAAAAAGATTCAAGGAATGGCCTAAATGCTACCATGAAATCTTTAACGATCCAGAACGGGACGAAGTATTTGAATATGCAAAGGATTTTGTTTATAGTCAATTGAAGGCGATTGGATACGTCGTATAAGGAGGAATTTCTATGGCAGTACCGTCTGAGCCGCTCAGTCTAATGTCCAAAGTATATAGAAAAATTCTACCGAACGCTCATATGGAGCTGGCCTATTGGAAAAAAAGGGCGACGGAAATTCCTGATGATGAGCTAAGAAAACAGGCACTTGCAAGCATTGAAACGAAAACCTTTCACTGTGAGGGTGGTTCTATTCTTGCTTTTATGGCTGGAGAAAAATACAAAGAAGCCATCAAATTCATTGTGGCCTATCAAACCATTAGCGATTATTTAGACAATCTTTGCGATCGAAGCACATCCCTAGATCCTGAGGATTTTTCAGCACTCCATGAATCCATGGAGGTAGCGTTAACTGTAGGAAAAGATCATCAGGATTACTATCGCTTTCGAAAGGAAAAAGATGATGGGGGTTATCTGAGAGAATTGGCTGAAACCTGTCAGAGTGTCCTCCAAAATAA
>DLCS01000039.1:7497-8407 GCA_002480735.1 Bacillaceae bacterium UBA7792
TACATAAGCATGTCAAGGTGGATGAGCGAATCCCAAGACTCAAAAGCTGGTTCGAGGAGCATAAGAGTCAAATACCCGAAATGGAATGGTATGAATTTTCTGCGTGCTCTGGCTCTACTTTAGGCATCTTCTGCTTAATTTCCCACGGGATGAGTGAGGATTTCAAGTCTAGCCATGCTGAGAAAATTAGAAATGGCTATTTTCCATATATCCAAGGGCTGCATATTTTACTCGATTATTTTATTGATCAGGAAGAGGACAGAAGAGGTGGAGATTTAAATTTTTGCTTTTATTATAAAAATGAGCAGAGTTTGTTCGAACGGCTGAAGCACTTTGTGACAGAAGCAGATAAGCATACAGAGGGATTGCCTAACAAACGTTTCCATCGATTAATCAATCGCGGGTTGTTAGGGATTTACTTGTCGGATGAAAAGGTCCGCTCGCAAAAATCTGTTCAGCATCTGGCAAAAGAGATCATCAAAAGCAGTGGATTGGTCAGCTTCTTTTTCTATATGAATGGACGAGCCTATCGAAAGTTTCAAAAGTGGATTCCTTCTTTAAGATAATATTATTTGAACATGATGTGTGCTTGTGTACGAACAAAAACCCTCTCTCCAACGAAGGAGTGAGGGTTATCTTTTTTCAATCGCAATGATAAATGGTGGATGATTGGCCTGATTGATAAATTGATATTGCAGTACATGAGCTTTTTTTTGATCAAGCTCCTTAGCATAAGATAGCAACTGATCCCGTTCGATTGCACCTTCAGCATGGCCGTGATAAATCACAAGGACAATAATCCCTTCAGGGGCAAGCATTTCTAGTAACTGCTCAAGTGCAGCGATCGTTGTATTTGGTTTTGTGACGATGGACTTGTCCCCACCAGGAAGATAGCCGAGATTAAAGATGG
>DLCS01000038.1:0-767 GCA_002480735.1 Bacillaceae bacterium UBA7792
GCACACAATAATACTCAGAGAAATCATGCGGTCCCCCTGAGCGAATATAGTTATTTGTGTAGCATCGCATTTTTTCCAGCATGAATTCTCCAGCTCTCGCTTTATCTAACACTTTTTCATTAAAATCGGTGGCATAGATTCTTGTTTTATGCAGAAGCCCCTCTTCCTTCAAGAGAATGGCCATGGAATAAGCTTCTTCACCAGTAGAACATCCCGCATGCCATATACGAATAGAAGGCAATCGTTTGAGATGTGGTAAAATTGTTTCACGCAAGACTTGGAAGAAGCTTGGGTCTCTAAACATTTCTGTTACATTGATCGAAAAATCATGGTAGAGCTTATCCATCATTTTTGGATCATGGAGGACTCGATCTAATAGCTGTGTGACAGACTCTATTTGCTCTGCCTTCATCCGATACAAAACTCGCCGCCGTATCGAGGTATAAGCATAGTTTCTAAAATCAACCCCGTAGTATTGAAAGATTCCCTCCAACAAAAGGTTGATCTCGATTTTCTCTAAATCATTGTAATGCTTGACACTCATTCAATATGTACCCTCCCTATTTGTGAAGCCAAACCTTTAACAGAGAGAATAATTGCTCCAATTTGACCGGCTTCGAAATGTAGTCTGAGGCCCCTGCATCAATGCATTTTTTTCTGTCATCATTCATTGCTTTCGCTGTTAAGGCTATAATCGGCATTTTCTTCCATTTTTCCTGCCTGCGGATCAATCTCATCGTCTCATAGCCATCCATTTCTGGCATCAT
>DLCS01000038.1:969-8151 GCA_002480735.1 Bacillaceae bacterium UBA7792
CATCATAATATCCATTAAAACGATGTCAACTGGGCTGTCTGTTTCTAAAAACTCTAAGGCCTCTCTTCCATTTTCAGCAAAAGCAACGTGCATGCCAGCCCCCTCAAGTGCCGTGGTCAATGAAAAAACATTTCTCATATCATCATCAACGACAAGGACCCTTTTCCCGTTTAACACCTCTTCGCAATTAAAATCGGGGACCGGCAGGGACACAGCTCGATCCTCATTCAAATCTTCTATTGTTCCCGCTACCTCATCGTAAATGGGGACCGTTTTCTCATTCATATCGACAGGCAAATAGAAAGAAAATACGCTTCCCTTCCCAACTTCACTCTCAATGTGAATCTTACCACCCAATAAATCGGCAAGCTCCTTGCTTATAGATAACCCAAGGCCTGTGCCACCGTATCTTCTACTTGTTGTTCCATCTTCCTGTTGAAAGGCTTCAAAAATAAGCTGTTTATTATCTGAGGAAATTCCAATGCCTGTATCGGAGACTTGGAATGAAATATATTCATTAGGATTCTCGGCAAACCGTGCAAATTTAACACGTAACTGCACCTGTCCTTTTTCAGTGAACTTAATGGCGTTTGAAATAAGATTCTTGAGAATTTGGTGGACCTTTTGTTCATCCGTATAAATGATATTGGGTATATCTTTTTCAATTTCAACGGAAAATTCAATTCCTTTCTGTTCGGCCACAGGTCTAAATTGTCGCTCGGTAACCTTGACAAGCTCACCAAACTCCATTTCACCGATTTGAATATTTGCCTTTCCTGATTCAATTTTGGCCAAATCCAAAATATCATTAATGAGTAAAAGCAGATCCTTTCCAGCCGCATAAATGGTAGAAGCATACTCCTTCTGTTTTTCTGTTAAATTATCTTCCTTGTTGTCCTGAAGGATTTGTGCAAGGATAATCATGCTATTTAACGGAGTACGTAACTCATGCGACATGTTTGCTAAAAACTCTGATTTGTATTTCGAGCTAAGCTGCAGCTGTCTTGTTTTTTCCTCTAGCTCATATTTAATTGCCTCTAGATCCTTTGTTTTCTGCTCTGAATGCTTATACTGCGCTTCAAGCTCTTCATTGATAGTCTGCAGCTCTTCCTGCTGCAGCTGAAGCTCCTCCGACTGAGTTTGCAATTCCTCATTTAATGCCTGTGATTCTTCTAGAAGCTCCCGAACCTGTGCTTGCTGATTGATGCGATAGATGGCAATGGCAAGCTGATTCATTGCTTGAATGAGTAAATTTTCATGCAAATCTTCAAACCTCTCTAGCGATGCCAATTCAATAACAGCAATAACAGAACCATTGAACATAATCGGATAGATGAGAATGGTGTTCGGGCTTGTTTCTCCGAGGCCCGATGAAATGGATAAATAATCCTCTGGAATATCGAATAGATAAATGGGCTTGCCGTCCTTTGCACATTGGCCGATCAGCCCTTCTCCAAGCTCAACCCTTTCCTTCACTCCTCCCTCCAATTTTGCTACATCAGCATAGGAGGATATTTTTTCTAGGTATGGATTTGTCCCATCATTCTTCAAAACGTACAGAACTCCATGGGTTGCCTCTACGGAGGGTACAATTTCTTGAAGATATTTATCTCCTAATTCATGTAAATAAGCCGATTCCTGCGTAATCATGGATAAGTCTGATAGCTTGCTAGACACCCAATTCTGCCCTTCAATATCGGCAACATACTCCCTCTCCGTCCGTTCATGCTTCTCCAGCGCCTCTGCCATCTTGTTATAGGCTTGAGCAATCTCCCCGATTTCATCATTTGCGACCATTTTTATCCGTGGAAGATTCTCAGAGCCATATTCGATACTGTTCATTACAGCCCGAATACTTTTAAATCTAAAGATGATGCTTTTGATCACCCACCGTGAAATTCCGTAACCGAATACAATAGCGAGGATTATAGATGAAAGGGCAATTTTCACATATAAATTATAGGAGGCCTCTGTGCTCGCCAATGTATCCTCCATAATCCTTTCCTGAATCGAAATTAATTCTTCACTTGTATTAATAATCTGCAAATATTGTTCATTGGAAGTCACAAATAGAGATGAAGCATGTTCAATATCATCAACGACTACCAAAGAGATCACTTGATCAACGGTTGTATTATACGCTTTGATTTGCGCATTAATATTGGCAAGCTGCAACTTAGCATCCTTGAATTGAATAATTTCTTTTAACACCGCTAGATCTTCATCAACCAATATTGATGCATCACGGATTTTTTGAATTTTATTTACTTTTTGCTCATTAGCGTTTTCAAAGACCATTTCATTCAATTCTCGATCAATATTCTTAATATTGACTCGGATGTGATTGATTAGCTTTATTTTTTGATAACGATCCTCTACAAGGTTACTAATTTCTTGATTTTGATTATTTAGCATTCCAACAATTAATGCTATTAAAATAGTAATTAGGATGATGACTGAACTGAAGCCTAAATATAGCCTTGTCGTATATTTCATCGTTTTTCCCCTTCAATTTTCTCACTGTTTTCACTATCAAATACTAGTAAACCATATTTTCACCCTGTTTTTAAGATTTATTGAAAAATTTGTGTAGAAAAGTCTGTTTTTTCGAAATATCAAAAAAAGGGCTGGTTAATCAGCCCCATTTTCCTTCTCTAATTCTAATTCATCCCTCATTCTTTCTTCTTCCTCATCCACGCTAATCCGTGCAATCTGTTCCACTAATTGATGATGTACCACATCCATATCTTCCTGACAGTGAAACGGCGATTTCTTGTTCAATATTGCCCCTCCTTGATTCATAACTGTTCCTTCTTAAAATCACCGTAAAATCATGAATTATTCCCACACAAGGCTATGTTAGTCTTCAGTGCTGATTTCAGCCTTATACGTGTACGTGAACGGGTTTTATTCGATACGAATAACGTAGTGAATGTACACGTATAAGGCGATATTAAGAGCAACAATTAAATATTACAGAGCCAATAACAAAAAAAGCCACCTCCTATATGAGAAGCAGCAATTAATGTCTATTCAAATTTCACACCGATTAACTGGGAGACAGCTTTTGAAAATTTAGCCCAGTTCTTAGGAAAGGATTGGAGTCCTTCACTCTCATACACTTTACCTTTTGTCTTGAGCTTCACAGACCAGCTTGTCCCATCAAGAACAAGGGAATTTAATTGATAATCCCGCTCCCAATTCCAAATTTTCAAGCGAATGATCTCTTTCTTAAATTGCTCAACATCCCCAATATAGATCGTTCTTTCCTTGCGCTCTGGCGAAACACAGTCAATATTCCACTCGAAGAAAAAGAAACGATTCTGAGCAAAATCCACATGAATCTTATAGGTTGGTCCAGGGTAACAACCGATCATGGCTACCAAAGCAAGAAGCTCCTTCTCTTCGCGAATTGAAACAATATTATCCTCAACGGAAAATAAATCCTTCTTTCTGCTAACAACAGATTTCACATGGGAAACTTGGATAGGATTTTTTCTCGCATTTTTCATCTTCTCCATTTCATTCATTTCCTCACAAATGGAATGAAAGGACACCGGTCCATTCTTTTCAATAATGTCGAGAATAATTTCATACATATTCATGACTTAACCATTTCCTTCAAAAATTTATACAATTATTTTATCTAAATAGCATTTTTATTCAATAATAATGTATTCCTTTTACTTTGACTGTAACAAAACGCACGATTGTGAAAAAAAACAACAAAAAACCGCCCGATTTGAGCGGTTACCAGCAGTGCTTCGTAACTCTATTTGCTTAGCTTTTTTGCTAAGGCTCGATGTATGACGATAAGGACAACAAAAACCACGAGAACAATTAAGCTAGTAAGGAGTCTTTCCTTCATGCTGCCGTCTGCTAAAAGAATAGGACCGACTCCAAAATAAGCAACGAGGACATAAAAACAAGCGAACAAAACATGAACAAAACCCTTCATCAAACCCCCTCCTATTGTTTACAGATCTCGTAGATTACCTACAAATAAAATATACACTAGAAATAATGTTAATACCATCGTCAGTCCGACCGTAAAGACACTTCTTAGAACGGCTTTCCAATCCTCTATACCGGTGAAACCAATGATCCCTAATAAAAAAATAATTAGATTGAAATAGAATAGAATTTTGAGGGGATGGATGCCAATCCATTTGAGGATTAGGGTTCGAATGGAGTTTGAAGCAAGTAGTAAGACAAAACCCAGATACATGAATAATAAATAGAAAGACCAGCGATTGAAAATTGGTCCCATGTTCACTCCCCCTCATGAATGCGATGAGGCACGCTTTAGTCAATATAAAGGAAAATCCCCGATGAATCTTTCTCCAATAATCCTCGGCATCGGAGGAAGGGAAATGACGGTTAGGGCCCCCTCAGGAACCTCTAGAAAGCTTCTGTCACGGATCACATAAAATCCATTTTCCTTTAATTTATGAAGCTCCCCCTCTGTTCCCTTTAGCACAATCTTGCTCATTCCTGACTGATACCATTCAACAAAATAATCAAAGTAATCAGGGAACTGACAGTTTTTTGCACTTACCATATTAATAGTTGATATCGTTGCCGCATGAGCTACCTGTGCAGCTACCTTCCCTGCATCCATATTTAAGTCACGGTTGATCACAAAATATTGAATGATTTCATTCTCATAATCCATGCTCACTTCCCCCTCCACCGCTCACGACTTTATTACTCCATTTATACTGTGAAGAGCTTATGATTATGTATTTTTTACCTTCACACCCTGTTAAAAATTATATTTCTATAATGTTACAAACTTTACTTTTTCGAAACCTGCCCCTTATGTAGCAAGGGTTTGGGCTTGCTGGAAAATTCTAGACGATGTTCCTATGAAACTATCATGTTACTGTAAGTATGAACTTAAAGGAGGTACACAGAATGAAAAAACTAGTATCCATCTTGGCGTTCTCAACGATGTTGTTTGTAGGTGCCACTAGCAGCTTTGCTGCAACACATACCGTTACTAAGGGAGAAACTTATTGGAAAATCAGTGTAAAGTATGGAGTGCCTGTTAATAAAGTAATGGCCGCAAACCATGCAAAGAGCGATTATTTAATGATCGGACAGCAGTTGACAATCCCTAATTCAACCATTTCTGCTTCTGACAAAGATCTGCTAGCAAGATTAGTAGAAGCCGAAGCGAAAGGTGAGCCTTATGCAGGAAAGGTAGCTGTTGCCACAGTAATTTTGAATCGCGTGGATAGCAGTATCTTCCCAAATACCATTCGTGATGTGATTTACCAATCAGGTCAATTTACACCAGTTAGCAATGGAACCATTAATAATCCTGCCAGCAATGCTTCAAAGCAAGCCGCAAATGAAGCATTGGCATTTCGCGGACAAGGAAATGGCTCATTATACTTCTATAATCCTAAGAAAACATCAAACACTTGGTTACGTTCTAAGACCGTTACAAAGAAAATTGGAAACCATGTATTTGCAAAATAAAAATCAAAACCAAAAAGCACCGCTCAAGGTTGGACAAGCTCTAACCTTGGGCGGTGCTTTTTATTATCTTAATATATCATGTCAATAAAAAATCCACTTTTAATATTGACAATTTTGTGAACAAAATGAATAATTTATATAAGAGCCAAAGAAGGAGGATGAACCAAACATGAATAAAAGAACCAGCATCCTATCAATCACACAGTATATTGGCCTTACCCTGCTATCCATTGGTCTTATTATTTTTTCCATCGGTTTCTTTGGAAGCGATTACAGTATTTTAACACCCATTGGAATTGGAACGATTGTCGCGTCGGTATTTATCTTTCTCATCGGTGCCTTTTTTGTGGCAACAGAGGAAATGCTATTCAAGACCCAGAGAGGGATAAGAAGCCTTCCCGAACAAAACAAATAAGGAGCATCCTTGTGGATGCTCCCCTTTCAGTACGCTTATTACATATCCCAAAGGAACAGAAATAAAGTTCCGAAGATCGTGACTAAAGCGATAAAAACCATGAAATAAACATTTCCATAAATCGACCATTTATCCTTCGTTTCACCAGCATGCATAAACACAATAAGCTGCAGAAGCGCCTGGACAAAAGCTGTTACGATCAGGATTGTCAGCCCTGCTGAAAAGGACAGGTCGAGGAAATATACCGCAAGCGCAACAGCCGTTAGAATCAGTGAAAAAACAAAGCCCATGATTTGTTTAGCTGGGAATAGTTCCTTCATCTTACATCATTCATTTCAAATAGATGAAGCTGAAAATAAAGATCCAGACGACATCTAAGAAGTGCCAATACAAGGAGAAAATGAATGATTTATTGGCCGTTTCAGGTGTTAATCCACGTTTCTTCACCTGCAGGATGATTGCTAAGCCCCAGAATAAGCCGAAGGTAACGTGGGCTCCGTGGGTACCTAAGGTTGTTAATAGACTCGCCGTAAACGCACTGGTCTGTATTCCTGCTCCGATATGAACATAATGAACAAACTCATCAATTTCAAAGCCTAGGAAACCTAATCCTAATAGCAAGGTGATGGCAAAAAAGGTCAGCATCGCCTTTTTATTGCCGAGTCTCATCGCATGGATTGCAAGACCAATGACAAAGCTACTTGTTAACAGTAAAATCGTTTCAATTAAGACAGGAGTTATTTCAAAAATATCCGTCCCAGTAGGTCCATGACCTGTTCGATTGCTTAACGTAAAGTATACGGTAAACAAGGTAGCAAACAGCATGATCTCGGCTCCAAGGAAAATCCAAAAGCCAAAGATATTCACACTATTTTGATTCGTACTATATTCAAGAGGCTGCGAATGATCTAGTTTCATAGGTTTGCACCCCCTATTTTTCCTTCAGTTTCTTTAATTTCTTCCACTGAAACATAATGTCCATGATCCTTTTCAAATGAGCGATATGCCATGCAAGCGAAGATACCAATCGTTGCAATAATCAACAGTGGCCAGATCGCAAAGACAAAGGAGAAGCCCCAAACAAAAAAGATCGAGCACATGATAAATGGAAGACCACTATTATTAGGCATGTGAATTTTTTTAACCTTATCAGGAAATAGCACATGGCCCTTTTTCTTCGCATCCCAGAATGGTTCAATGGACTCAACCTGTGGTGTCACAGCAAAGTTGTATTCTGGAACCGGTGTATTTGTAGCCCATTCTAATGTACGTGCATCCCA
>DLCS01000038.1:8258-8594 GCA_002480735.1 Bacillaceae bacterium UBA7792
GTACGTGCATCCCATGGGTCTGAACCGATGTTTCTTGGTGAATAACGAATACTGTAGTAGACGTTGTACACGATTAATACAAAAGCGAGCGCCATAATTCCAGCACCGACGAAGGAAACCATATTAAATGCTCCATAGCCTGTTGCTTCTGAATATGTGTACATGCGACGTGCTTGACCGTCTAATCCAGTGATATACATTGGGAAGAATGCGAGCACAAAGCCGATAGATAGAAGCCAGAACGTCCATTTTCCAATTCGCTCATTGAGCATGAAACCGAACATTTTTGGCCAGTAATAAGTGAGACCAGAGCGCATCGCAAACACAACGCCAGGA
>DLCS01000045.1:0-1531 GCA_002480735.1 Bacillaceae bacterium UBA7792
ATATTGAATCATGGATGCTAGCGTTGTAGACTTTCCGCTCCCGGTAGGTCCAGTAACAAGCACAAGTCCTTGCGGTTTTTCGGCAATTTTTCGTAAAATTGGCGGCAACTCTAGTTCCTCAATCGTTGGAATCTTTGTCGGAACAATACGTACAGCCATGGCTACACAGGATCTTTGAAAATAAGTATTCACACGGAATCTTGAGACGCCAGGTATGCCGTATGAAAAGTCAAGCTCCCCTTTTTCCTTAAATTGCTCCCACATATGGTCTGGGATGATCGCCTTTGCCATGCCTTCTGTATCGGCTGGCTTAAGAACATCCTTCCCGTATCGTTTTAGCTCACCATTAATCCTCATTATCGGTGGGACCCCAACAGTCAAATGAATATCTGAAGCTTTCAATTCAAAGCCTGCTCTTAGTAAATGGTCAATCATCTCTTTCATCATCCGCACCTCTATTCAGGAATCGCTACTCGTAGAATCTCTTCTGTCGTGGTCAAGCCTTGCTTCACCTTCAATAATCCGTCATCAATGAGAAAAATGGTCTTCGCTTTGATCGCTAATTCCCTTAGCTTTGTAAAAGATTCGCCATTCATAATGACCCTTCTCATATCATCATTGATGACAAGGACTTCATGAATCGCAATTCGACCTTTATACCCTGTCATATTACAGGATGAACAGCCTCTTCCTCTGACAATTTTGTCAATCTTCATGCCACGTTTGGCAAAGATCTCGATTTCTCTTTTTGTAGCAGGCTGATCCTCAGCACAATCACGGCAGACTCTCCGCACTAATCGCTGCGCCACAATTCCACTTAATGAGGATGCGACGAGGAATGGCTCTACCCCCATATCAAGTAGACGGGTAACCGTCCCTAACGAATCATTCGTATGAATCGTACTTAGTACTAAGTGTCCGGTAAGTGAAGCACGAATAGCAACTTCTACTGTTTCCTTGTCACGGATTTCCCCTACCATGATGATATTCGGATCTTGACGCAATATGGAACGAAGTCCTGCCGCAAAGGTCATGCCGACATTAGCATTTACTTGGATTTGGTTGATGCCTTCCAACTGATACTCCACAGGATCCTCAACGGTAATAATGTTAACTTCTTCACTATTAAGTTTATTTAAAGCTGCATATAACGTGGAAGACTTACCTGAACCAGTCGGCCCTGTGATCAGGACAATGCCTGTTGGTTTTTCGATCATATCGCTGAATCTCTTAAGATTCAGCTTATTAAAACCTAATTTCGTAATATCATTTAGCGAGCTGCCTAGATCTAGTATCCGCAGAACAATTTTTTCTCCAAACACCGTTGGGAGAGTTGACACACGAAGGTCGATCGGATGAAATTCTAAATTCACCTTAATTCGACCATCCTGTGGAATCCGATGCTCTGTTATATCCAGATTGGCCATGATCTTAATTCTTGCTGTTAGTAAGCTCTGCATATGCTTTGGAAGAACTCGTTCTGTTCTTAACACGCCATCTATACGATAGCGAATGACAACCTTTGTTTCCT
>DLCS01000045.1:1630-4781 GCA_002480735.1 Bacillaceae bacterium UBA7792
ATGTGGATCAATATGAATGTCACTTGCCTTCATGGAAGTAGCATTTGAAAGGAGCTGATTGACTAAACGAACGACTGGTGAGTCATCGGCATTCATCTTTTCTTCCTTAGCCGGATCATGATCTGGCAGGTCTCCCATGAGCTCCTCAAAGCCTTCATCAATCTCGTAATATTTATTAATCGCTCGTAATATATCATCCTTGGTGGCAATGGCTGTCTCAATTTGAAAGCCAGTAGAGAGTCGCAAATCATCAATTGCAAAGAAATCCATCGGATCCGCCATCGCTACAAACAGCTTGTCTCCCTCTTTTTTTAGTGGGATTAGACGGTTTCTCTTTGCAGTTTCCTTTGAAATGAGATTGAATAGTTTTGTATCAAAAGGATATCGGTACAAGCTTATATGGGGTATACCAAGCTGAAATTCCAATACTTCTATCAGCTGCTGCTCGGTAATATATCCCCTTTGCAGTAAGGCATCCCCTAGTTTTTGACCAGGACTTTTTTCCTTCAATGTAGATTGAAGCTGATCCTCAGAAATGAGACCAGCTTCAACGAGTAAATCTCCAAGTCGTTTCCGGGTTTGTTGTTTCATCATTTGAACCCCGCTTTTTGGCGATTATTTTGGTATTTCATTCTCTTTACCCCATAATTCATCATCATTGCTAGAATCTGGATTATTTAGGTCGGTTTTAGAATTTGGATCAGAAGAATCCTTACTATTGTTAGGAGAACTTGAGCTTCCATCCTGGTTCTCAACCTGACCGTTGTCAGTGTTAGGAATAGTAGTTGAGGAGTCTCCTTCTTTTACAATTAGACCCTGAACCTCCACCTGATGGACGGGCGGGTAAAAGTCCTCTGCAATAAGCTCCTTCTTAAGAACCATCCCTTTTTCATCTCGGTGTTCCCGGTAGATTTTTATGAGTTGCCCCTCTTTTCCAGCAACCTTCACTTTAATTTCTGTCGGGCCTAGCATTGGATTGAATTGGCGTATAATTTTCGGCTTAAAGGTTTCTTTGTCCTCTGAAATAATGACATATTTATTCAAGAACTCCGGACCTTTTAGAGATACATAGAGACTATCATTCTTGTTCTCAAACTCTATAAAATAACTAAACTCATTCGGATTTGAAAAAACTAGGTCGTTTTTCAAGTCTATGTCGGCCTTCGCTTCAAAGCCAAGGGAAGCATAGGCTGGTAGTTCACTGCTAATATGGCGCTCGATAATATCAAAATTAGTCGGTAGAATAACATCATAAATAGCAGTAGCTATTTTGCTTAATGAGCCCTGTGAAACAGCACCAATTTCATCCTCTACAAACTTTAATAAGGAAAATTGTGAGGTTGCTGGTATTTCGATGGATTTCCCTGCAAATAAATCTAGTTCATTTTCCACAAATTGTGACTCAATAACAGACTCCGCAATCGTGGTTTCACTACCAGTTCCTGTTAAATAAGGATCCAATCGAATTTCGTAATTTCCAGGCTCTAAATTCTCTGCATAATTCAAAATAGCAGCCTGTACCTCATCCAAATGAATATCATCCAAAATGGATGGAGATAGGGAAATTAACACATCCTCTATCGTATCTAGCTTCACGATAACAGAATTTGCCTGTCCATGTTTTGCTTTTGAAACAGAATTCTCAACATCAAAATGGAATAATCCAAGATCAAACGCTTCACTTTTTTCCTTATATTTCAAAGTGATCTTTGTTTCATTTAGATAATCGGTTAGCTGTTCATCGACCATTTTCATCGCTTCATTTCTCGTTTTTCCAGCAACCGAAACAGAACCAATTGTCGTTCCTTCCGCAAATTCATCACTTCGATTGATAACTGAATCGTAAGCTAAGGCACCGAAATGTGAGAAACTGAAGATATACGTAATACTTAAGATTATGACTAGAAACAGCTTAATAACCTGCTGATTTCTCACATTAATCGGCCTCCTTTACTACGCTTCGACATTCATCGATAATTCAACGATAATACCAGGTCCTTCTTCTTGTGCTTTCTGAATTTGTTCAGTTGTAAGGATGGTACCTTCATGGAATATGATGTTGCCATTTTTGTCATATACGTCTTTGGTGAGCGTTTTTCCTACTAACAGCTCAATTTGCTTCTCCTTTAGAGCTCTTACTTCTTCATCCTCCATGGAGCTAGCCACTTGTGCTGTAGGAATTTCAGCAATTAAGTCCGCTATTTCAGCTGATGCCACTTCTTTTTCTTCCAGCTCATCAACGGAATTCAGGAAAAATGATGTAGCGTCTTCCTTAACAATAATAATGTCCTTTCCAAAGGTCACGACCGATTCAGATGAAAGCGCCACTTCTTTGTCAGTAAGCTTCAATTGCATTCCAAGGATATGACCACTATCTTGATCGACAAAATATTCGATGACTTCGCCAAGTAATTCACCTTTTCTCGTCATAACCTTTGTGTTTGTGATTTTTATTTTTTTGTTCACAAGCTGATTGGCAATTGGGATTTCGTTTAAATCGATGACCGCACTTTCGCTATCGACTGTAACGGCATATTCTCCAATCCCAACTACTTTTTTGAACGGAATAGCTTTTACACTTACTTGAAAATCCTCGTGCTCAATCGTCAAAAAGTCGACAGAGCCCTTGTCTGGATTGATGACGAGGGACTTAACCTTCCCTACTTGATTCCCATCTAAGATGCTGATAATCGGCAAACCACTAATTTGAGTACTTTTCTTCATTAACTTTTCACCACACCTAATCTATAAGTTCACGAAACTACTATATATGATACATTATTTTAACATGTATTAGGAAATTCATCGTGCATTTTCACAATATTGTTTATACAAATAGTGAATTTCCATATCCAAAATTGGATAATTTTCGAATTTTCCCTCTAAATTTGTCAAAAGCTCCTTCAATTTACCTATTTCTTTTTGGCCAAGATAATGCTGAATAAGAAGACTTGCAAATGAATAGTAATCCTGTGCTGACAAATCTGGGTGTAAATGCTCTTTGATTAAATCCTCATATTGCTCTGCTGGCATATGTTTGCTCACAAGCTGGAGCTGTGAAAGCATTGTAAGAAAGAGCTGCTGCTGAAGCACTGATTTCTGCTCTTCCTTCCATGCTGCCTCTGAATCAGTTATGCTGTCCAAGGTTTCT
>DLCS01000194.1:0-4147 GCA_002480735.1 Bacillaceae bacterium UBA7792
CGGCCCATTTATTGATCGCGTCCTTTGCCGATGTAGGAGCTAGAGCTTTTTCTAGTAATTCAACTTGTAGCTGATCCATATTGACTTGGTGAACAGTGATCACTTTTGGAGCTACGCCCTCTATAGAGGTAGTTCCCTTTGCAAAAGCTCCACTCGCAAGCATCGAAGAAATGGCAACAGTTCCTGCTAATAATAACATTTTCTTTTTCATGATTAATCCTTCTTTCCATTTATCTTGATTTCGTTTTCTACTTTACACGGAAAAAAGGAGTAAGAAGTTAAGGATTATTATAAGTTTGGTTACGGGAAGGTTAAAGATTGCTTCACTTCACTGTCGAGTCACCGACATCCACAATCCGCCCCTCAACCTTCGGGTGAACCTTCCCAAGTTTTTTTAGGTGCTCGGCAAGGATCTCCCAATCAGAGAGGCCGAGATCGGTTATACGTCCTTCCTTATAGATTTTTCTGAACACATCAAAGCCATCGCCACCCTTGGCTGTAAAGGTGTTGGTTGCGACAGTATACGTCTTGTCATCCTGAATCGGGACATATTTTTCTCCATCAAAGTATTGGATGGATATAACCCGTTTACCAGCGGGTTTGGAAGAGTCGAACTTGACCTTAGCACCCGAGACATGCAGGAATCCGCTATCCTCCCGTGGATAGCTTTCCAAGCTTCTTTCAAACGCTTGCTTTAACTCTGCCCCCGTAATCTTCATCGTCGCTAACGTGAAGCCAAATGGTAGAGCCTCTATGACTTCCCCGACCGTAATTTCTCCTTTATTAATCGGTGCGCGAATACCTCCGCCGTTATGGAGTGCCATGATCACGTCTGGGCTATATTGCTTTGCTTTTGCCAGCATTCCATCAGTAATAACGTTACCGAGCGGTGTTTCATTTTTGCGAACACTAGGCTTTGAATGATCCCCAAGTGTACGAGGGTTGTCTAAAAACTCTTCAGCAGTGGCCCCTAAAGGCGTATTCCTTACCTTGCTAATCTTATCAGAGTACTTTTTCAATAATTTGGCTGCTTCAGGGTCGGCCGCTTGCTTGGCAATGGGAATTAATTTACCATCTTGCTTCACAATAACCCCGTTTTCGTCAAAAGTAACATTGAGTGTACCCATGTATTCACCATATTGGCCAGCTTGGACAATGACGGTCGGCTCCGCTTTTTCATGAATGAGGACAGGCTTTGCTAATGCTGTATGACTATGCCCGCCAACGATGATGTCAATTCCCTCGACGGCCTTTGCAAGCTCTAAATCATTATCAACGGCGGGATTATCGTCAAAGCCGAGATGGGAGAGGGCGATAATTTTGTTTATGCCCCTTTTCTGAAATTCAGCGACCATTCTTTTTGCTTCCTCAATATAATTAGAGAACGTAATTTTTCCAGGGGAGGAAATCACCTTTGTTTCAGCAGTTGTTAAGCCAAATATTCCGATCCTTTCACCCTTCACATTCTTGACGATCCCTGCATAAATATGGCCATTCCTTGGATGAGCAGATATTTTTTCCGTGAATAGGCCTGCAAACTTCTCATCCTTTGAGAAATCAACATTGGAGGAGACAAATGGAAAGGTGGCTCCTTTAATAAATTCAACTAAGGCCTGATGTCCGTTTGGTGTTGAACCAAGGTCAAAGTCATGATTTCCGAAGGTCATGGCATCGAATCTCATGAGGTTCATAAATTCTAGATCTGCTTTCCCATGGAATTCATTGAAATACAGTGTCCCGGAAAAAACATCTCCAGCATCCAAAAGGAGTGCATCCGGCTTCTTTTTTCGGAATTCCTTCACCGCAGTGACTCGCTTTGCCACATTATCCAGGTGGCTATGGGTGTCGTTGAAGTGCATGATGTTCAGTTCGAATGGTTGGTGATTTCGGCTTAATTTGTCGGGTGTTGCGGCCGTTCCATGTGGGGTAACTGTCCCAGCAACAATCATTAAAGTGCAAACTATTGCAGTGAAAATTCTCAGCATTTACATTCCTCGCTCTATTTTTCAACGTTAGTGAAAGAAGTCTATTTAAAGCTTGTTGCAGGATGACTGTAAATATTCGTCAAATTTGATTAGATGGTCTACTAGCGATCGAAGATTTTGGGGCATTTCAATAGGTTGTTCCTTTGAGTAAGTCGTAAATATAGATTGATAGAGTTTATTTCTATTAACAAGTTAAAAATATATTTTATTAAAACTATGAATATTTTGAATAGTTTGATATATTATAGTGTGAAAGTCATATCTTTGAAAAAATTTAATAGGAGAATGGAGGAATTGGTAGATGAGAAAGCTTTTAGCTGCCTGGCTAGCCATTGTAATGGCTCTTTCAATGCTAGCACCAGCATCCACATTTGCAAACGAGACAACTGAGACAGTAGCAGCAAGCGAAGCAGTTGAATTAAAGGTCAATAGAACTTTACTGTCTCTTACAGAAGTACGTACTGTTGAAGTCGAATTTGACTTTGGCGAGAAGATAGACCTTGACCAACTAGAATGGCAATTTGGTGGGAAGGACTTTTCAGAGTGGAAGAAGTGGGTTCGAGCGGGCACTTTTAGCGGTGATCCATTTATCACGTTCAAGGAAGAGCCTGAATACGTAGGGGACACGACTACAGTAAAGGCTGAGATTGAATTTGGCCTGCCTTTTGACACAGAAAATATGTCATCCCATCGTAGCCGATATAAACAGTTATTGGGAGACTATGAATTAGCCGTCATCGTGAAGGACGGAAATTTAAAGGCGGCGACAACCCTCAAACTTAATGTGTACGATGAGTTTCTTGAGTGGGAGGAGATTAAGCCCGAAATTGACCGAATTCTAGCTAAAGCAGAAGATAAGAATGATAGATACTTAGAGTATAAGGTACTAGGAATATCAGTTGAAGGACGCGATATTCATTCTGTTATTCTAGCTCGTGACAAAGCGGCCGTTGATAAGTATTTGAATGAGACCTTGCCAGCCGCATTGGAAACTCCGGAAGAAGTCATTCAGAAAATCAAGGATGGCAAAATGGGCGATTATCAAGTGCCAATTTGGTTTAATAATATTCATCCCGATGAAGCAGAGGGAATCGATTTCCAGACAGAACTATTGAGGAACTATGCCCTTGAAGAGGAGGTTTCCTTTACTTCTGAAGAAAAGGGAGGCATCAACGAGAAAACCATTACGTTAGAGATGGATGAAGTATTGGATCATATCATCTTTATTTTTAATTTCTCGCATAATCCAGATGGAAGAGCTAGAAATACACGTGCGAATGCACTTGGCTTTGATTTAAACCGTGATAATGCTTATCAAACACAGGTTGAGACGATTCAGGTTAATGAAGAAATTGCAAAGTGGACCCCATTGACAATGGTAGAGGGCCATGGATATGTGGGAGGGTTCCTCATTGAGCCAACAACTCCACCGCATAACCCTAACTTTGAGTATGACCTATTGATGGATGGGATGATTCCACAGGCTCATGCGATGGGGGAAGCCGGAATTGGGAATTCAAAGTTAACTTCCTATTTCCTTCCTTCTGAGGATTGGAAGGATGGCTGGGATGACATGGGCCCATCCTATACACCTGTCTTTTCCATGCTTCACGGAACACTTGGACATACAGTGGAGGTTCCTTCTTTAAGCCAGGATTCCTTGTATGCGATGGTTGGTACTGGCTTAGGGGCTACAAATTTTGTTCTCACTAATAAAGAAAAATTATATTTGAATCAGCTTGAGATCTTCAAACGAGGTGTAAACGGAGAAGATAACCGTGCTGTTGATGAATATTTTACCAATGCTGCTGGTCAGGAGATTGGTCGTGTTCGCAGAGATAATGAGAATTTCTTCCCTGAATACTATGTATTACCGAAGGATGACGACAATCAGAAAAATGCGATAGAAGTCTATAACATGGTCAACTACCTCATTCGGAATGGGGTGAAGGTCGAAGAAACCACGCAGGTTGTGACCATTGATGGAGTCACTTATCCAGTGGGTACTTACATTGTTCCAATGAACCAAGCGAAGCGTGGCTTGGCGAATGCAATGCTCTATCCTGGGGATGATGTGTCCGATTGGGAAGCCATGTACGATCCAGTTGTGGTGAACTTCCCGGCACTTAGAGGCTTTGATATTGCTGAAGTTCGTGTAAAAG
>DLCS01000194.1:4262-13828 GCA_002480735.1 Bacillaceae bacterium UBA7792
AAAGGGGCATTTACTGAAAAAACGAAAAAAATTACGGAAGTAACGACTTTGAAGAGCCAAATTCAAGCGTCACAAACGAAGCAAGTGCTCAAGAATGTGAACAATGATACAGTAAAGCTTGTAAATGAGCTCCTATCACAAGGGAAATCCGTTGGAATAGTTCAAGAAAATAAGGGTGATATTCAAAAAGGTGATTTTGTTGTACTGACAAAGGATATAGCAGCATATGCTGATAAGTATTACTTCAAAGCGATTCCACTAGCTAATATAGTCGAGACAAGATGGATTTCCAAACCAAAAGTAGCTCATTTGGGCACTGGTCAATTGAAATTTTCATTAAATGAATTAGGCTTTACACTGGTGGATCAAGCGGAAGCCGAAGTCCTAGTCTCAGACAGTAGCTCTGTCAATGTGGACAACCTAATTGGAAAATCCTATATTGGACTCGGCCGAAATGGTTTAAATGCCATTTTTCGAGCAAATTTACTTAAAGGTTTTGAATTTGGTGGGACAAGAAGTGGTCATGAAGGACTACTGAAAGCGACGTTGGATGACGATCATATTTTAACGTCTGGCTACAATAAGGACGAGCTACTCTACACCACATCAGGTGCTTGGATTACAAAAGTTCCAGAGAAAGCTGAGGTCATAGCTACGATTCATAATTCAGACGATTTTTACGTTTCGGGTTGGTGGCCTGGACATGAAGGTGCTAAAGGACAGACACTTGCTTTTACACAAAAACTAGACAATACAACTATTACTCTATTTGCAAATGACTTAACATTTAGAGCACATACGAAAAATAGCTACCGTCTCCTAGCAAATAGCATCTTTGCTTCAGCGAACGAGGTATCTGAGCCAGTAGACCCACCTAATACATGGGTACCGACACCTGAGCCGCAACCAGAGCTTCCAGATCTTAAGGATATTAGCAAGCACTGGGCAGAAAATCAGATTCTAAAAGCGATGAAACTGAAATTAATTAATGGATATCCAGACAATACGTTCAAACCGAATAATCCAATTAGTCGTGCTGAATTAGTTTCCATTGTGGTCCGAGCATTTGATCTAAAAGGAGATAAAGCAACTCTATCCTTCAAGGATTCAAATGAAATCGGCGATTGGGCGAAAGAAGCTATTGCAAAGGCGGTTCAGGCAGGAATTATTAACGGATATGATGATGGTACGTTCCGTCCAAATGAGAATATTCGCCGTTCAGAAATTGCTGTTATAATCGCTAGAGCGATGGAAATGAAGATCGGTTCTGATAATAGTACTGGATTTACAGATAATGAAGCAATTCCAGAATGGGCGAGAGCTGCTGTTAAATACTTGAAGGAACAGAAGATTATTGAAGGTCGAGGCGACAATCAATTTGTCCCGAATGCTAATGCAACAAGGGCAGAAGCGATTGTCATGATTCTGCGTATGATTGAGAAATAATTCAGTCTAAGACTGGGGATGGATGAAGCCTTGTGGAGGGAATGCTCCATGGGGCTTTTTTTAGTGTATTTTAATGGTATTGGAGGTTACTGGGAGTTGATTAAGGGCCATCTGGGGCGAGGATATTTACGGAATCGAAACTCCCCTTCGTCAGCTGGACTTTAAAACTTAGATTTTACCCTTGTTTAAGAATTTTGTAATCTGGTATGAAAGGAAGGTATAACGAATGATATCTTATGTTTACTGGAGTTGGTGATATGGGAAAATGGTTTCCAACTGTCTATGATTGGGCGATGAACCCTTTTGAGAAGGGGAGATTTGAGGAAATTCGGAGGGAGCTTATTCATAAAGTATATGGAAAAGTGTTGGAAATCGGAGCTGGGTCGGGGATTAATTTTCCTTTTTACCGTGATGTTGAAGGAGTAGACGCTATCGAACCCAATCCTGCCATGGTCGCAAAGTCTAATAGGAGAAGTGAGCTTGCGGTGGTGCCGATTCATATCCACGAGCAAAAGGCAGAAAACCTTAGCTTTGATGACGATACATTTGATACCGTTATCGCCACGCTTGTTTTTTGTACCATTCCGAACCCTGTTCAAGCGCTAGAAGAAATCAAGAGAGTCTGTAAACCAGGAGGGAAGGTGCTTTTCTTTGAACATGTGAAAATGGAGCAGCCCAATCTAGCACATCTACAAGATTGGCTGAACCCTTTTTGGAAGAGGATTTGTGATGGCTGCCATTTGAACCGCGAAACGCTTGAGCTAGTAAAGGAGTCGGGAATAGAGGTTGTTTCGGTTTCTTCCTATTATAAAGGTCTCTTTTTGACGGTGGAATGTGTGAATCATTAAGGGATGCTGCTTTTTTAGGGATGGGGATGGATATTTGAAACGCCTTTTTAGGGTGAAAAACACAGGACATGACAGTGTACCGGGTACCACTCAAGTAAAGCGTACCTGGTACTTCCCTGTTTTCTTAACTACTAGGAGTCTCTGTGGTTCCAGCGGAAGCATCCAGCTCCAAATGGGATTTTAGCTCATCCTGAACTCTTTTCTGTTCCTCCTTAGAAATGATCTGGTAGGAAATCGAGTTAATGTATTTTCCTTCCCCTTCCATCTGGATTTGCTCAAGGTTATGTCGAGTATCCTTATAATTTTTCTGAATATCAATCATTTCATCAAAAGTAAGGTTTGTTTTCACATTTTTCCCTAAAGCTCCGAAGATGTCATTAAATCGTGTTAAGGAACTAAAGCTTGCTCCTTTATCAATCACCCCTTGGATGACAAGGCGCTGTCTTTGCTGGCGCCCATAATCCCCGGAAGGATCCTGCTTTCTCATCCTAACAAACACGAGGGCTTCATCCCCATTTAGGGTAATATTCCCTTTTTTAAAATCATAGTCGTAATCGGAAAAAGCAAAAGTGTTATTGATCGTAATACCGCCTACAGCGTTGACGATATCCTTAAAGCCTTCCATATTAATTTTTACGTAATAGTCGATAGGGATGTCTAAGAAATGCTCAACGGTGTTCATCGACATTTCCTCTCCACCAAATGCATAGGCATGATTAATTTTATCAACTGTACCATGACCTATGATTTCGGTTCTTGTATCACGGGGAATGCTCAGCATCTTGATTGAATTTTTATTAGGATTAACCGTGAGAACAATAATGGTATCCGAACGGCCCTTATCGCCTTTCCGTTCATCCACCCCAAGCATGAGGACGGAGAATGGCTCTTTTTTCTCAAGGGTTACTTCCTCAGTACGCTTCTCAGATACCTTTCTTTCGATCGGCTTATGCATCGTATCAACTGCAGAAGTTAAGGAGTGGTAGACGGAATACGCATAGGCTCCAATCCCAATTATTAGAAAAAGAACAACAAGTCCTATGACACGAAGCCATTTTTTCTTTTTGCCTTGCTTTTGTCTAGATCCCATTCATTGATCCCCCAAAAAAAGTCGTTGTCTAAATGATACCAAAAAATAGTAAAAGTGGATATAAAGTCTTAACGTTGATTTTGCTGAATTGATCTATAATTGGTCAGTTCGTATGGAGTGGTCCTCATTATTTTTACCAGTGTGGGTTGAAAAAGTCCAAGAAAAAAGCAAAGGGGATACCTTTGCCGTTAGAAGTCTTCTATTTGTGATAGGATTCTTGAAGTACGATCTGCCTTCTTAGCATTGTAAGACTGCTTAAATTCTTCTGCTGCATCCTTGCTGTAGCCGTTCCGTTCTAAGTCATACTGTAGCTGTTGGTAAATCGTGTTAAAGGTCTTGTCCGCATTCCGTTCCATAAGATTGGCGGCATCCTGATACTTCACTATTAAGTCACTTAGTGGAATCTTTTTACTAACATAGTCAGCTTTAGCTTGAACAATTAATTGGTCGATTTTGCTTGTTTCCTGTACTTCCAATTCGTTAAACAGCGTGTAATATTCTCCTTTAATCGCCTCTAATGTAGGTCTCTCCACACCATTTGGAGCGGTTGCTTTCTCTTGGGTGGTTGTTTCTGATTGATTTTTGGAGTCTTCTGCTTTGTTTGTTTGCGTCTCTGCTGCTGAGGTTGAGTTTGAATCATTATCATTATTTTTATCTGTTGCTGTAGCATTCGAATCCACCTTGAGTGCCTCTTTATACATAGGAGAACTCATTTTTTCCTCGGCTTTTTGAACTGTTTTCTCTACTTTATGATTCCATGTGTAATTACCTAACAGTACGATAACTACTCCTGCAAGAATTATTCCAAATAAAACAATTCGTTTCATCTTTCAATCCCTTTCCCTACTTAATTATCTAAATGTTATCATGATATACAAATGCCTGTCATCTGGGAAAAAATGATTCGACAAAATTCTTTTTACAAAAGATTCAAGAGAGTGAAAAAATAATTAATTTTTTTGTAAACATAAATACGCAAGGGATAAATTACCTACCCATCAGAAAGAAGATTCGACAAAATTGTATAAATTTTACTAAACTCGTTGCCAGTATCATTATTTTCCATTATTATAGATTTATAGTTTTTTTATGTTATATACATACATATGCATGTAAATAAAATAAGAGGTGATTTTGAAAGTGAAAAAGTATCCATTCAGCAAAAAAGCTGTCCAAGCTATGCTTGCAGCTACAATCGCATTATCTCCAGTGATAACAACTGGGGTAGTAGGAAGCCCTGTGAAGGTGGAGGCAGCGGCTGTGGAATTAAGTCAGAAGGAAAAGGACTTAATCGCACAGTTAAAGCTTATCTATAATAAACTAGACGAAACTGAACAAGGATATCTCAGAAAATCTAGCGACTTGTTAACCGATAAGAATAATGTAGCAGGTATTGAATGGTTAGAACATGTAAAATCTATAACAGGCAAAAATGATGTGACTGAGAATTCATCAGAGTATAAAGTGGTAAAGGGATTAATTCAATTATTTACCAGTACAACAGTTGGTTCATTAGAATACAATATTATCGAATTCAAATTAAATTATTCCAACGATGTTGATACCTTCTTTGGTGGGGATTTGACAGTCAATGACTTGGTTGATTTTGTTGTGGATGTACAGAGACAATTTATCAACGTAATTAAAACAGATGATAAGACAGGAACTGAAGTATACACTGCTTTTCAAAAGGCTATTGTAAAGGCAGCGGCACAAAATCCTGATACTTTTGATACATTTCTAGATAAAAAAATCAAATTAGATGCTATTCCTGATGTGTTGAAGAGTGTTGTAAGTAAAGTAGATAATGACAAAAATGCTAGAAATGCTTTTAAAAAGGCAATCAATCTATATCTTCAAGATAATAAACAACCAGGCGATAGTTCAGGCGGTAGTGGCGGTGGTACAACAACACCAACACCAGGTCAAAACGAAGTAACTCTTCCTGAAGGCTCTGTTGTAACTGAAGGTAATACTACAAAAATCCCAGCAAACAAAGTTCAAGATATCGTTAATGCGGTAACTGCTGATAAGGCTGTTATCCCTGTAAAACTTGACGGCACTACTAACGCTGAAGTTCCTGCTTCATTATTCTCTGAAGTTGTGAAGAAGAATGCAAAGGCAGTAGTTGAAGTGAAGACAGATGCAGCAAGCTACAAGCTTCCAGCTTCACAAATCAATGTGGCTGACCTTGCTAAGCAGCTTGGTGTAGCAGCGGCTGATGTTCAAATTTCTGTTTCTGTTAAAGTGGTTGATGTTAAAACATCTGAAAAACTTGCTTCTAAAGTAGTTGAATTCAAGATTGAAGCAGTTGCTGGCGATAAGAAGCAAGCAGTGTCTACATTTAGCGTATATGTAGAACGTGCTATTACTGGAGATCAAAACTTCAATGCGAAGAACCAAGTTGCTGTGGTTTTAGATGATAATGGTAAAGTTCTAAAATCTGTACCAACTTTATTCGATGGAAAGACAGCAACGATTAAATCGTTAACAAACTCTAAATATGCTATCGTTGAAAATAATGTAACTTTCCCTGATGTGACTAGCAAAGAGTGGGCTAAATCATACATTGAAACTTTAGCTTCTAAATACATCGTTAAAGGTCATGACACTGGCAAGTTCGCTCCGAATGGAACAACTACTCGTGCAGAATTCGCCGTGTTATTAGTTCGTGCACTGGGCTTACCAGGTGAGAAGTATGACAACCGTTTCTCTGATGTGAAGGGAACTGAATGGTTCAACCAAAACGGTGAATTAGCTGCAGCTGTAAAACACGGTATTATTGAAGGATATGATACTGGTAAATTTAATCCTAATGGTAAAGTTTCTCGTGCTGAAGCAGCAGCGATGATTGCTCGTGCGATTGAATTAGACTTCTTAAACTTTGATAAGTCAAAATTTGATTCTTCTAAGCAATTAACGAAGTTCAAGGATGCTAACAAAGTACCAGCTTGGGCAAAAGAAGAATTAACTGCTGTTTTACAAGCAGGAATCATGTCTGGTCATGAGAACAATACAATTGATGCAAATGGTTCTACTACAAGAAACCAAATTGCAAAAATTGTGGCTGAACTCTTAATTAAGTCTAACTTAATGAATGACACGATCAATAAATAAGTAATAACTAGAGAAACCGGCGCCTTTTCGAAGGAATGCCGGTTTTTCCATCTGAAAAACAAATCCGTAGACAATGCATCGGTCGACTGCACTGCTAGGCATCAGGCCCTTACCCTTAAATATGTGGCCCACCACCAAAAACTTCCATCCACACCTCACACCCACAAAAAAAGGAACCGAAATCGGTTCCCCCATAGAATCTAGGATAAGAATGTCATCTGGATTTGCTCCATTGATGAATTCAATGGATTGAATATTTTCAGCACCGCGAATTTCTTTCACGTGGCTACCATCTATAATCACTTTACTAACATTGATACCGCCAAAGTCGATAATAGCATCGGGCTCGTTTGGTTGCAGGGTTACTTTTGTCTTTCCAAATCCTTCACCAGTAAATTCTGCATATTTTCCTGTGAAAAAGATACCCTCTGCGATACTCGATTGTTCATCAAGCTGAACAGCTACACTAGGTTGGGTAATTGTGAGTCGATTGGGCTTAAATTTCTTTAAATCGTATTTTTTGTCTACTTTGATCGGTGGCTCTTCTTTAGTCCTCAAGTCAATTTGTACCATAACGGGATCGTGATCGCTCGCACGGCCTGCCATGTCGGTGAAGTCCGCGTTGATGTGGAGTACATCGACCTTTGTTTGCTTGGCCAAATGATTGGAGACAAGGATATGGTCAAGTACCTGTGAATTTCCTTGGTATAGGTATGTGTACCGATCATGGGATTCTAGCTTGTTAATCATGTTGGTCATGAGTTCTCCCTCATGGATTTTGAGGGCTTGTGAAAATGGATAATCATTGAAATCCCCAAGGGAGACAACATTTTCCTTTGGATTTTCTTCCTTAATTTCCTTTACAAACTTGTAGACAATTTTGGCAATCTCTTGGCGCTGGGCTTCGCTTTCATAGATTGGTGGCTGCTTAGAACCGAACAAGGGGGTATCACCAGTTTTTGAATTCCAGTGGTTTGCGATGACAATCACGCTTTCTCCTTGGAATTCAAATTGCGCCGCCAATGGTTTACGACTGCTGTTAAATGCATAATTTGTAGGGTCGATTCGACCTGGATTAAGAGTAAGCTTACCGTTTTGATATTTTACTGCTGTCGTAGCGTCTCCATGAGGAATTCCTTCTGTCAGGCTTACTCGTGCTGGATTATATAGGAATCCAACGCGAATATTTGCATTCGGTTGACCGCCATCCTGATTATTAACAGGATCAATATTTACGTATTTATATTCGACTCCGCCAGCTGTTTTGATGGCCTGGATTAATCGCTCATAGCTTTGGTTTGCTCGGGAATCGCCTGCATCGGGACCGTTGTTATCCTGAACTTCCGTTACACCAATAATATCTGGATTTTGCATGTCCTGGACAAATGCCCTCGCTAGTTTACGTGCTTTATCATTCGTCGTTGACGTAGAATTGTTGGAGAAATTTTCAAGATTGTATGACGCAATCGTTAATTTGTCCTCAGCTTTCACAATATTCGTTTTTTCTGGAGTAGCATTTCCTTTGACATGTTTGGCTTTCATCTCATTTAAAGAGGTATAAATTTTGTAATTTTGATAGGAATACCCAACAACACCCTCAATCGGCCCTTCAAAAGAATCTCCCGTGGCCACCTCAAATTCTCGGGCAGGTCCATTTGGTTCTAATCGGAATTGGATCCGATCAGGGTTTGGATTATTCTCTTCAAAAAGAACGCCACCATGTAAGGTATTGGTTTCTCTGTTCTCAAGAACTGTAATTAAATCACCATGTTCCTGTGGGGCTACAGCTTTAACATGGCCAACCTCGACACGCATTCCCTCAAGGCTTTCCCAGAAATCAATGGCGTCGACATCTGGATTAAAGACTTCCAGATGATCACTATCAATATGTTCCCTTGGTAAATTCTTTTCGTCAATTTTGATTGCTTTTGGGAGCTCTACATTACGTTGAATCACCTCTACCTTGCCACCTTGATCATCACGAACATTAATTTGTGTTACCTTCATATCCGTTTGTTGACGATCATCATATCCATCAATTGCATATTCACTTACTTTCCCTGTTACAGATACGAGATCACCGACCTGAATCGGCCATCCATTTCTTCCGCTGTATAGAACAATGCCTTCAGAGGTCTTTGGATCTTCATCGATTCGATTATCGGGAGTCTGAATATGGTAATACTTTGAGCCGCTTAATTCAAAGGCATAAGTGACAATCCCCTCGATACCATCTGCAGTTTGGCCATCATAAGGAGAGGTATGGGAGGCACCCTGTAAATCGTGAATTTCGAGTTTATCCGTAATAACATAAGTGAAAGTGGTAACAGGACTAAGTCCGAGCTCGGCTGATTTTGTGACGGCCTTTATCGTTGTATCCTTATCTATGATAATTGGAGCCACGTATTTCGTGCTTTTGTCAGATGGATCGGTTCCATCTAATGTATAAAAAATTTCCGCATTGGCCGTTTTCGTTGATAATTGAACAGTTGTACTTCCGATAAAAGTTCCACTTCCTGGATTCGCTACAGGAGGATGCAAAATGGAGCTATCCTCGATGATGTCCAGTGTGGAGCGGGGGATAATTTGATAGGCTGCGTCAAATTGTTGAACAATTCCAATAATTGATTCATATGTGGTTCCAACCTGTAAACCTAAGGAATTGTTCTCGTCACGAATGATAAATTCTGCCTCTCCATCGGTAGCCCTGTAGTTATTATTTGCATCTACACTTAGTAGAGTTACTGAATTCGCCTGAACTAAAAAGGATTCGTGTTCCTCGTTCACTTCCGCTCCAGTGACGACTTTCGGTGTGACAACTTTTCCACTTTCCTTTTTCTCGACGACGGTTGTTCCATCAAGTTGCATGAGGCCACGAAACTCAGCCAATTTCCCCGTTAAAACTACTTCATCGCCTACCTTGATCGGGAGGGAAGTGGGGCGAACGGCTAGACCCGCTGTCTCATCCTGAACGGAAATTGAATTCTTAAGATTAGCAGCAACCATTCCCTTTATTGTGACGGTTGCCCCGTTCCCCTTTTTGCGTGCCTCAGCTATTGGGATAA
>DLCS01000194.1:13979-16193 GCA_002480735.1 Bacillaceae bacterium UBA7792
CTATTGGGATAACTTCTGGATCTTCAGGCTCCTCAGGTTCAGAGCCAGAATCTACGAAATTGTATTCTTTAACACTTTTTAAACCAGGAACAGAGAAGTAGCCCTCAAGATTTCCTGTTAACTGTACTTTTTTTCCTAAGTTTTCTGGATGATCGACCAGGTTCAATGCATTGCGTACATTGCCAGTAGGGAGCTGTACAGGTAGTATTTTGCTAACATTTGTTTCACTAGCTGAATCGGCAATGGCAATATTTGTATTAACTGTAAAAGGTCCTTGATGTTGATATTTCGGACCATTATTGGTAATGCCGACAATGTACCCCTCAACTGTGGCAGCCCCACTATTATTGGCAATCGCCTCGGTAACTGTGATTGTGCCTGCAGCGCTAGCAGGGGCGATAGGGGATAGGAGGCTAAGTAATAGAACAAGGATTATCCCAAGGTTTGTTTTTTTCCTTTGTTTCCGAATCGTAGTCAATGGCGTTCGCTCCATTCTTATTTTTCATTAATACCGGAAAGGCCTTCTCTTCTTATAGCTTAAAAAATGCTTTCCCCATCAACTTTGATGTCCTCAAAGCCAAACTCCGTCCCAAGAAGCTGAGATAGATCTAGATTGCCTTTGACAGTGATTTTTCGGAATGCAGCATCCTTTTCTAATTGGCCCTTTAACATTAAATTTCCAAGAACTGTCACATACTCGAAAACGGACGTGTCAGTCACATTGACGATGACGTTGCCGTTATATACCTTCGGAGCTGCTGCTGTTCCGGAGAATTCTGCTCCATCCATTTCTAGGGTTGTCCTTCCTGCAACATCAATGATTCGGCCTTCCATTTGTGGATTAACTGTAGTAAGGGTTCTCAGGTGTTCAGCGAAATTTTCCCAATCGGAAAGACCAAGATCGATTACGCGTCCTTCCTCATAGATCTTCTTGAACACGTCAAAGCCATCTCCGCCCTTTGCCGTAAAAGCATTGGTTGCGATCGTATAGGTCTCTTCATCCTGTATGTCGACAAATGAGTCTCCGTCGTGATATTTGATGGATACAATCCGCTCACCTACGGGCTTAGATGAATCAAACTCCACCTTAGAGCCAGAAACATGTAAGAATCCACCATTTTCAAGTGGATAGTTACTGACGCTTTTTTCAAAGGCTTGCTTTAACTCTGCACCAGTTAATTCTATTAATGCCAAGGTGTTGCCGAACGGGAGAACCTCAATGACTTCTCCGACCGTAATCGGCCCTTTATCAATCGCTGCTCGAATACCGCCTCCATTTTGAAGCGCCATAATGACATTGGCATTATATTGTCTAGCCTTTGCAAGCATGCCATCGGTAATCACATTTCCAAGTGGTGTTTCATTTTTTCGGACACTAGGCTTTGTATTATCTCCACCAGTACGTGGATTTTCTAATGCTATTTCAGCTGTTGCTCCCGTTGGTGTTGTTTTGATTTCGGCTATACGATCAGAATACTTCTTCAACAAATCCTCCGCTTCTGGGTCATCAGCAAGATCACCAATCTTAATTAGTTGACCATTATGCTTTGTCACGACTCCATTTTTGTCAAAGGTAACATCAAGTGTACCGAGATAATCTGCATATTGGTATGCTTGTACAATAATCGTTGGTGATGTCTTTTTATCAATCACAACAGGCTCTTTTAACTCGGTGTGGCTATGTCCGCCAACGATGACATCGATTCCTTCGACGGCCTTGGCAAGCTCCAAATCATTATCAACGGCAGGATTATCATCAAAGCCAATATGAGTAATAGCAACAATTTTGTTAATACCCATCTTTTCAAATTCCGCAACCATTTTCTTTGCATCTTCAATATAGTTAGAGAATGTGATTTCCCCAGGGGATGAAATATCCTTGGTATCGGCTGTTGTTAAACCGAAAATACCAATTTTTTCGCCCTTCACCTCTTTCACAATGCCTGTATAGATATTGCCCTTCTCAGGCGTCTTCGATATTTTTGTATTGAAGAGACTGGTGAACTTTTCATCTTTAGAAAAATCAACGTTGGCGGATACAAACGGGAAGTTGGCTCCCCTAATAAAATCAACTAGTGCTTGATGGCCCTCTGGTGATGAACCGAGGTCAAACTCATGGTTTCCAAAAGTCATTGCATCAACCTTCATGAGATTCATGAATTCGAGATCAGCTTGTCCTTGAAACTCATTGATGTAAAGTGTCCCCGAAAAAAG
>DLCS01000081.1:0-438 GCA_002480735.1 Bacillaceae bacterium UBA7792
AGCACTTTTCTCAGTTGTTTTTTGAGATCGACTGCATCAACCATCGTTTTCTCCAATTATTTGTTGTTCAAAAGCAACAATGTTTGAGAAAAGAGCCTTAATCAAAACCTTTCAAAGCAGGGACTTCCCTGCTTTTTAGTATGTTCTAATCGTATTGAGGAAAGCTATACCCAAAAGCTAAAGGAAGGGTAAAATGGGTAAAATAGTAACGAATTTTTTAATAAGTCTTCTTGCTTCATCCCTTGTTATGAAACATAATTTGGAATGGCATCGAAAGATCATTATGGTCTTTATTCCTCTATTCTTTGTCTTTTCCCTGCTCCAATCAGAATATATAATCCGGCGGATGTCAACATATAAGAAAAGCGAAACGCAATAAAGGGACAGTGAATGAACACTGTCCCTTTATTGCGTCTAATACATCGTCATATACTGTTC
>DLCS01000081.1:499-4982 GCA_002480735.1 Bacillaceae bacterium UBA7792
TACATCGTCATATACTGTTCTCTCTCCCAAGGATGAACTTGGGTACGGAACATATCCCATTCAATCTCCTTCGCTTCAAGGAAATGCTCCAAAATATGATCGCCAAGAGCAGCGGTCATGACTTCATCTGCCTGAAGTAGATCGAGAGCTTGAGCGAGTGTTGACGGAAGGTCAACAATTCCTTCTTCAAGGCGTTCGGCTCTTGTCATCGCATAAATATTGCGGTTTACTGGTGCTGGTGGAGTTAATTTGTTCTTGATACCATCTAAACCAGCTTCCAAAATCACCGCCATTGCCAGGTACGGATTGGCAGATGGGTCTACACTACGTACCTCCACACGTGTGCTTAAACCACGCGATGCTGGAATACGAACTAGTGGTGAGCGGTTTTGGGCAGACCATGCCACATAGCAAGGTGCTTCATAACCAGGGACTAAGCGTTTATATGAATTCACGGTCGGGTTGGTTACTGCCGTAAAATTCGGTGCATGCTTGATGACACCTGCGATAAACTGGCGAGCCGTATCACTAAGCTCTAAGTCCCCTCTCGGATCAAAGAATGCATTTTCCCCATTTTTGAATAGAGACACGTTACAGTGCATCCCAGAACCTGCTACGCCAAAGAGTGGCTTTGGCATAAAGGTCGCATGTAAACCATGCTTACGGGCAATCGTTTTGACAACAAGCTTGAACGTTTGGATTTCGTCACAAGCGGTAACGGCATTTTCGTATTTAAAATCGATCTCATGCTGACCTGGAGCGACCTCATGATGGGACGCTTCAATTTCAAAGCCCATTTCTTCAAGCTCCAATACAATGTCACGGCGACAGTTCTCCCCTAAATCTGTTGGCGCAAGATCAAAATAGCCGCCAGCATCATTTAATTCAAGCGTCGGTTCCCCTTTTTCATCAAGCTTAAATAAGAAGAATTCTGGCTCTGGTCCAAGATTGAAATCGGTAAAGCCCAGCTCCTCCATCTCTTTAAGGACACGCTTAAGATTGTTGCGCGGATCCCCTGCAAACGGAGTACCGTCCGCATTATAAATATCACAAATCAGACGAGCTACCTTTCCTTTTTCGGCAGTCCAAGGGAAAATGACCCATGTGTCTAAGTCGGGATATAGGTACATATCTGACTCTTCAATTCTTACAAACCCTTCAATTGACGAACCATCAAACATCATCTTATTTCCAAGCGCCTTTTCAAGCTGGCTAATCGGAATTTCAACATTCTTAATGGTTCCTAAAATGTCGGTAAATTGCAGTCGGATAAACTTTACATTTTGCTCCACTGCCATTCTTTTAATATCGTCTTTTGAATACTTAGACATGCCTCGCGCCTCCCTAGTTGTTAGCCCTAAAAAATCGATTCATTTTGACTTGCTTTAAAGATGACTGATTGAACCGTCCTGCTTGCATGAACTCTGTCCTTAATAGCTTCCTTAGTTCATCATCAGATAAATCGCGTCTGATTGGTTTCTCCCCTATCTCTTCTGAAATCGGTTCGTTTTTCTTCGATGCAAAAAGACGTTTAATTCCTGCAAGATTCACACCTTGGTCCATTAAGTCTTTGATTTCAAGCAGTTGGTCAATATCGTTAAGGGAAAACATTCTTCGATTCCCTTCTGTCCGGGCTGGAGAAATCAATTGATGCTCTTCATAATAACGAATTTGTCTTGCGGTTAAATCAGTTAGCTGCATGACAATACCGATTGGAAAGAGAGGCATCGTTCGACGAATTTCACTTCCGCTCATTTGATTTTAACTCCACCTTTCGAACATGGTTTTATTATAAAGAGTGTTAGGTTTCCTGTCAAACAGATGTTAGGTTTCCTTACATCATTTTTTTTCAAGCTGTAAAAGCCCTTTTACTAAAAGGTGATTAAGCGCAATACAAATGGCCGCTTTCACATGGGAGTATGTAAGGCCCCCTTGAACATAGGCTACAAATGGCGGTCTTGTTGGGCCGTCCGCCGTTAGTTCAATGCTTGCCCCTTGAATAAAGGTCCCCGCAGCCATGATCACATCATCCTCATAGCCTGGCATATAGCTAGGATATGGGGTCACATGAGAATTAATTGGTGAGGCAAACTGAATCGCCTGACAAAAGGCAACCATTTTATCCCGATCATCGAATTGAACGGATTGAATTAAATCGGTTCGGGTCGCATTCCACTTTGGATTTGTATTCATACCAAGCTTCTCTAGCGTTGCCGCTGTTAGGATTGCCCCTTTCAAGGCTTGTCCAACAATGTGTGGTGCCATGAAAAAGCCTTGATACATCTCCTGGAGGCTATAGAGGGATGCTCCGGCCTCTCTTCCTATACCAGGTGAGGTTAAGCGGTAGGAACAGCTTTCGACCCAATCTTTTTTACCAACGATATAACCACCTGTTTTAACAAGGCCTCCCCCAGGATTTTTGATCAAGGAGCCAGCCATTAAATCGGCTCCGACGTGACACGGCTCTAGCTCCTCTACAAATTCTCCGTAGCAGTTGTCTACAAATACAACGACATCCGGTTTAATTTCTTTGACAAACTTAATCATTTCTTCTATTTGCTGAATCGTAAAGGATGGGCGATTGGCATACCCTTTTGAGCGTTGAATCCCGATCATTTTTGTATTCGGCTTGATTTTCTGTTGGACAGCCTCATAGTCGACCTGTCCTTCGTTAGTTAATGCGACACTTTCGTAGGAAATTCCATATTCCTTCAGGGAGCCGACCCCATTTCCACGAGTACCGACAATCTCCTCGAGGGTATCATAGGGCTTTCCTGTTATGTACAAAAGTTCATCCCCTGGTCTTAAAACACCGAACAATGCAATGGATATGGCGTGGGTACCAGATATAATTTGAGGTCTTACTAGTCCCGCTTCACCACCAAACACCTCGGCATAAATTTCTTCTAGGGTATCTCGACCGATGTCATCATAGCCATAGCCCGTTGACGGTATAAAATGAGAATCACTTACACGGTGATTTTGAAAGCTTGAAAGGACACGGAATTGATTGCGGTCAATGCGTGCATCTATATCTTTATGTAAGGCATCTATTTGAGCCTCCACCTCGTTGATGATTTTTTCTAATTTATCCCCATACGTTAATTGTTGAAACATGATGTTCTCCTTCTCTTAAACAAAATAATTTCTCAGCTGTCCCGAGATTTTGTGATCTGTTAATGCATACCCTTTACATACATATAGCTGTTTCTCTTCATCGAAGTTTAGCTCGCGCAAAATGGTCTCATTTTTGAGCTGTGACAGAAGCCTTCCTTCCGTTGCAGGTACTTCGACATGATAGTATTCCATCATTTGCAGGAGCATTTTTTCAATTTTTTGCTTAAGCTGCTGTTGATCCCCTTCATCAAAAGCGCTGATAAGAACCGTTTCTGTTTTGGCGGTCGGCACAAAATCCGGATGCTTTATATCCTTTTTGTTATAAACGGTTAGCTGGGGGATTTGCTGTACCTCTAACTCCTCTAGGAGCTTATGAACGGTCTCCTCATGCTGATAATAATCCGGGCTAGAGCTATCGACGACATGGAGAATGAAGTCTGCTTCCCTCACTTCCTCCAGTGTGGAGCGAAATGCTGCCACTAATGTTGTTGGCAAGTCCTGGATAAACCCGACGGTGTCGGTTAGGAGTGCCCCAAAGCCGCTTGGCAAGATCACCTTTCTTGTCATCGGGTCAAGGGTTGCAAATAATTGGTTCTCTTCAAAGGCATCTGCCTCTGTCAGACGGTTGAAAAGAGTTGATTTCCCCGCATTCGTGTAGCCGACAAGAGCAATTTGGAGGGCCTTATTCTTTTTCCTTCTTTCACGGTAACGATCACGGTGCTGAACGATGACTGATAGCTGTCCTTTAATATCGTCAATTCTCCTACGGATATGGCGACGATCCGACTCAAGCTTTGTTTCCCCAGGTCCTCTTGTCCCGATCCCTGCCCCAAGCCTCGAAAGCTGAATACCTTGTCCGCCAAGCCTTGGTAATAAATACTGAAGCTGGGCAAGCTCGACCTGCAGCTTTCCTTCCTTTGACCGAGCCCTCCCAGCAAATATATCCAGGATCAGTTGGGTTCGATCAATGATCCGCACACTTATTTCTGACGAGAGATTTCGCACCTGACTCGGGGATAGTTCATCATTAAAAATGATAAGGTCTGGCTCAAGCTCCTCCTCTAATGCCTTTAATTCAGCAACCTTCCCTTTGCCTATATAGGTAGACGGATGGATGCGATCCCGCTTTTGAATTAATTTTGCCACAACCTCCCCTTTTGCCGTGGAGGTTAATGACTCTAATTCATCCATCGAGTACTCATATTTTAAATCATCATCTGTTGTTTGACAGCCAACGACAATGACTTTTTCCAATGTTTCTTTTCTTTGCTCCACTAATAGACTCCTCCTACTGTACGTGATGGGGTATACTGTCCACCCCATATGGACAAAACCACCCAAAAGTCCACGGGCGGTACCAGGTACC
>DLCS01000081.1:5029-5312 GCA_002480735.1 Bacillaceae bacterium UBA7792
ACGGGCGGTACCAGGTACCATATTTTTATGATAGCAGAGATGCTGTTGTACAAGCAAAGGGATTCAGCTTGCTGACTGAATCCCTTTGCTATTCTTCTTCGAATACGAGGTCATTGCTTCTGAGGGTCATGAGATCGTGCCGGTCAAAGCTGTTTTGCAGAAGCAGCCGCATGGATTGTGCGCGAATCGATTTCTCAATGAGATTTCGCATATAGCGGCCATTCGAGAGGCTTGTTCTACCTGGTGAATTTTTTATCCAAAATAAATGCTCCCGGATTTTTTT
>DLCS01000118.1 GCA_002480735.1 Bacillaceae bacterium UBA7792
CAAGGATTTCGGCCTGTTCATATTTCACAAACCAACAGTATTTAGCTAAGTAATAATAAATAAGCCCCCCTACGACAAATCCAACAAGCGAAGAATAAGCAGGAAGTAAGTTCGCAATAATTCCTCCAACAATCCAGGCAATCATCCCCGCCATGTTAAAACCGTTCAAAAAGCGAAATTGGCCGTTCTGCTCATACAGCTCTTGCACATTGACCCTTCTCTTGCGAAGAACATAATAATCGACAAAGAGAATACCGACTATCGATGAAAGAATTCCACCTATAATGAGTAGTGCTTGATTGAGAACATCAAACAAACTCCAAGGCTGAGCCAATGTCCCGATAATCCCAGCAATGATAACCCCGGCCCAAAACGGTACCTTTGGCCCACCAACATTCGAAAAGATGGTAGCAGCTGGAATGACGTTGGCAGATGTGTTCGTTGACCATTGTGCTAACACAATCATTAGTAATAGAATTCCAAGTATAAATCCACTGGCTGCTTCCTGAAGAGCAAATACTGGATCAAAATTGGATAGAGCGATATAGGAAACCGCACCAATCATAATCATCAAAGTATTGAAAATCGGCATCATAATAAGGCTTCCGATGAGCTGTGATTTATTACGTTTAATCCAGTTCCTTTCATATTTAGGTGCTTTAAAGAAGCGAGAAAGAGATGGCATATCAGCAGCAAGGGTCGCCCAAAAGCCCATATTGGCCATGACGACTACCATGAATGCTGTAAAAGCTGCTCCACCTGTTGTTGGACTCTCAACCCATGCCCAAATGTTCTTCCCTTGCTCTGAAGCATGATCAGCAAGGGTAACATACATCCAGCAGGAAATAAGAATAATAATAGGTGCTGCTAAATCAGCGAATCGTTCAATCGATTTAATTCCTAATGCTGTATTGATAAGCTGTGCTGCTGCGAATAGGAAGAAACAAATAAACCAATTATCGAAGTCGAATAATAGATTGAGAATTCCATTAATTGCCGAGGCTCCAAAATAAGTATTTATCCCAAACCAACAAGAAGCCGTTACCCCTCTCACTACTGAGGGGATATGTGTTCCAATTGTTCCGAACGGTGCCCTCATATAAACAGGAAACGAAAGGCCATGCTCAACACCAATATCACCAATGAGGACCATAAAAATCCCAATAGCAAGTGAGCCGATGATGGTTGCTAAAATCACCAAACCGAGAGGAAGGCTTTTGATTCCTCCCCCTCCAATTGCAAATGCAGCAAGAACAATGGCCATCCCGATCCAAATTACAGCAAAGCCAAAGGGCCCTATCTTTCTTTCGGAGTGTCCAATTGGGAGTAAATCTGGAGACTTTAAGTAATCGCTTTTTCCGCTCATCCTAACACCTCATTTTATTATTTGAATTTTCGGAATATTTATGAGATAAAAAGCTATTTCTCTATGGCTTAACTACTCATAAATAGGCGAGCATTCAGCGTACTTATGAGTAGTTTTAGTTATGAGGAAATTTACAGCGATAGAGAATTTATTTCTTTATTTTCCTTCATTTCTCCATATTTTGCCCGCTTCAAATACTCTCCTGC
Source organism: Bacillaceae bacterium UBA7792 (assembly GCA_002480735.1). Lineage (GTDB taxonomy): Bacteria > Bacillota > Bacilli > Bacillales > Cytobacillaceae > Robertmurraya > Robertmurraya andreesenii. The sequence goes on from DLCS01000118.1 coordinate 1,573, forward strand.
TCCAAGCTTTCCAACAAACTTTTTCTCTTGGATGACCCATTCCCCTCTCGAAAGAACGGAAACAGGCTCGCCTGTCACCTTCATCCCTTCGAATGCGCTATAATCGACCGCCATATGATGGGTTTCAGCAGAAATGGTTCTTTCGACATTCGGATCAAAAATGACAATGTCCGCATCCCCGCCAACAGCAATCGTGCCCTTCTTCGGATATAATCCAAATAGCTTTGCTGCCCTTGTAGAAGTTACATCCACAAATTGGTTTAAAGTTATTCGACCCTTTTTGACACCTTCAGAGAAAAGAATCGAGAAACGATCCTCAATGATTGGTCCGCCATTCGGAATCTTGGAAAAATCATTGATTCCAAGGTCCTTTTGACCTTTAAAATCAAAGGAGCATTGGTCTGAGCCAACGGTCTGTAGCTGTCCTGATTTAAGGGCATTCCATAACACATCCTGGTGCCATTTTTCCCTGAGTGGTGGTGACCAAACGTACTTTGCCCCCTCAAAATTTGGTTTTTCAAGATAGGATTGATCAAGCACTAAATACTGCGGACAGGTTTCTCCCCAAATGTCGATGCCCTTGTTTCTTGCCTCTGCAATTTTTTCAACAGCCTCCGCACAGGTTACATGGACGACATAGAGCTGTGAATTGGCTAGACCAGTAAAGACGGCGGCTCTTCCTGTCGCTTCTCCCTCGATCTCAGATGGTCTTGTTAAAGCATGGTATATCGGCTCCGTCTTTCCTTCCGCCAAGGCTTTCTTCACTAAGTAGTCAATAACATCTCCATTTTCCGCATGCACCATCACAAGGGCGCCAAGCTTTTTCGCTTGGACTAATGTTTGAAAAAGAGTTTCATCGTCTGCCTGGAGAACGTTTTTATAGGCCATAAATACTTTGAAGGACGTAATGCCCTCATCGTCAATTACAGACGGAAGCTCGGTAAGAACATCATCGTTGATTTCCCCGATCATGAGATGGAAGCCATAATCAATGACCGCTTTATCCTTTGATTTCGCATGCCATTCCCCAATCGCCTTTTTCAGTGGCTCCCCTTTGTTCGTAATGCAAAAATCAATCACTGTTGTCGTACCTCCAAAGGCAGCCGCAATCGTACCCGTTTCAAAATCATCCTTCGTTACGGTGCCGCCAA
>DLCS01000213.1:0-205 GCA_002480735.1 Bacillaceae bacterium UBA7792
AATATCTACTTTTTTACCATCTAAGTAAATTTCACCTGTATAGTGACCATATGCTCCAGATAAAACCTTCATTAGCGTTGATTTACCAGCTCCGTTGGCACCAATAAGGGCATGAGTCGTACCCGTTCTAGTGGAAAAATCCACCTCATTCAATGCCTTTACACCTGGGAATTCAATGGAGATTTTTTTCATTTCGAGTAATGTT
>DLCS01000213.1:411-5599 GCA_002480735.1 Bacillaceae bacterium UBA7792
ATGTTGACACCGTTTATCCTCCTTCCATTTAAACGCCACGGGCTTATCGGTAATAGAATCTCCAACTAGCAAATAGAGATTGTTAGTTGGAGATTCTGAATTTTTGAAACCTATTTCTTATAGTATTCCTTTAATGTTTTCATCCAATCTTCTTCAAATGCAGATGAAACTCCCCAGCCTTCTACAACATCTGCAAGATTCACCATATTTACAGGAGACTTAGATGTTTGCAGTGCTTCTTGAGAAATTAATGATGCCTCAAGGTCAAAGGTATCAGGTGTTTCTTCACCAGCAAGTTTCTTCGCAAGAATTCTCATATTTACAGAGCCAATTAGCTTCGGATCCACTGCTGCTGTAAATTTCCATGGGCTTTTTTCCTCTTGCATAATTTGAAGGTCAGCGTTCGAAACGTCAATGCCATAGATTGCAATCTCATCTCTTCCAGCTTCCTTAATCGCACGGGCAGCACCCATCGCGAAAGCGTCCCAAGTTGCAAAAATTGCATCAATTTCGCCTTTTTTATGCTTATTTAACATAGCTGCCACTGCATTCTGAGTTTGTACAGTTGTATCAGCTGCTGCTACACCAAAACGTTCAATTTCCTTAATGCCTGGATTGCTCTTTAATTTCTCTTGATACACAGCATTACGGCGTACCATTGGTGGGAATCCATCAACCCAGAGGTAAACGATATTTGCTTTCCCATTTGTGTCCTTAATTAACTGATCCATCGCTAAAGTTGCAAGAGCCTCATCATCCTGAGAAGTTAATGTCACACCATCTACTGTAGCAATGTCCCCATTTGAATCGAAGGTTACAACACTCTTACCTGCATCAACAATTTTCTTCACATCTGCCACCGTTGCTGCATCATCACCATGTGAAATGATGAATCCATCGTAGTTTTCTTGAAGAGCTTGAGCAATAGCATCGTGGAATTTAGCAGTATCACCATTTGCCGTGAATACATCTACCTTAAATCCAAGTGCTTCTCCCTCTTCCTTTGCACCTGCTAGGAATTGTGCTGTATGGTCATCGCCGCCAATTTTTCTAACAACTTTGATTTTGACCTGTTTGCCATCCTTAAAACGTTCAGGGACATTATCTAAAGAAACATCTTTATTTCCCTGTGCAGGCTTCGAGCTACCTTCCTTTGAAGAACAGCCTGTTAACAGAAGTGAAAAAGCTAGAAATAGAACCATTGCGCTTTTGAAAAACTTCTTCATAGATTGACACTCCTTTTATATTTTTTAATTATTTTCCTGCCCATTCGATAAAATCTAGCATACTATTAAATTATAGCGCTTTCATACCGAATTTAATTAAATTTTATCATGTACTCGCTGTTTATACAATCATTATTTTGATTTATTCATGTATTATTTGGTTTTCATGTAATTTCCTAAAAAGTTATTAGCGCATTTATCCTTATTTGTTCTTGTTTTTATGTATTATATTTAAGTATTCGTAATAATTATTTCCATATATTGAATATATTACATATAAACTATTTAAATCAAACACAATTCCAAAGAAAACCAACAACAAACATAAAAGGCGCCATCTTCCCTGGAGCTGATCTCTAGTAAAGATGGCGCCTTTATTCTATTTATTTGCTTGTTTGAGGGCCTTCATCCAATCCTCCTCCAATTCGGAAGAGAGTCCCCAGCCAGGTAGCACAGCACCTAAATTATCCATATTGACTGCTTTCTTTGAAGCTTGAATCTCACTTTGAGCAATTAGGTATGCCTCGAGATTATATTTCTGCGGCGTTTCCTCACCAGCGATCTTCTTAAGTACCAATCTCATGTTAATTGCCCCTATTAATTTTGGGTCTACAGCAGCTGTGTATTTCCATGGACTGCCTTGCTCTTGCATTAAGCTCAAGTCTGTATTAGAAACATCAATTCCATAGATCCCTATTTCGTCTCTTCCTGTTGCCTTAATTGCTTCCACTGCACCAATTGCAAATGCATCCCATGTAGCAAAAATAGCATCTACTTCACCTTTGGGATATTGCTTGAGGATATCCATCACTGCAGCTTTCGTTTCTTCAGATGTGTTGGCAGACGCAACACCAAATCTCCCAACTTCTTTAATGCCAGGGTTATTTGTTAAGGCTTTCTCATAAATCGCATTCCTTCTCACCATAGGAGGAAAACCGTCTACCCATAAATAGATGATATTTGCTTGTCCATCGTGATCTTCGATTAACTGTTCTACCGCTAACGTAGCTAGAACTTCGTCATTTTGAGACGTGAGTGTAACATCCTTGATATTTTCAAGCTCCATATTCGAGTCAAATGTAACAACACTCTTGCCACTTTCAACTAACTTCTTAACATCATTGACCGTTTCTGGGTCATCACCGTGAGAGATTATGTAACCGTCATAATCCTCTTTTAACGAATTCATGATTTCACTATGGAATTTTTCACTATCCCCATTTGCCGAAAAGACATCCACCTTTACACCCATTGATTCGCCTTCTTCCTTTGCTCCGGCGAGAAATTGCGCAGTATGGTCGTCCCCACCTATTTTTCGTATTACCTTAACCTTAATATCTTTTTCATTCTTAAACTTTTCAGGAACATTAGTTGTTGACAGGTTATTTTTTGAATCGCTCTTTTTATTAAGGGATTGTGATTCGTTGGAGCATCCTACGATCACGATCATGAAAGCAAGTAACAAGATGATTATTTTTTCTAGGCTTCCTTTCTTCCTCACATTCCTCACCCCTACATACGTAATATTTATTTAATTAGTCAAACTTTGAACGGCTTAGGAAAAGCTATAACTTAAAATAATGAGCCAAATCTTCAAGCTCTGCTGATAATTTCTTTAATGAATCCGAACTATCGGCGATCGCTTCCATTGCAGCTACCTGTTGTTCTGCAGACGCCGAAACCTCTTGGACTCCAGCCGCAGACTGCTCAGATATCGCAGAAATTTCCTCACTAAATTCGCTTAGTCGCTTACTACCAAGCTGAATCTTTCCAAGGTTTTCTGATACTTGTTCAATTTTTTCAACCATTGCCAGAACATTTTCTGTAATAGCGGTAAACTTTTCTCCGGTATTTTTGATTTGCTCATTTCCTAGCTCAGATTGCAACACTCCATCTTGGAGGGTCTTCACGACTTCCTTTGATTCAATCTGTATCCCTTGTGTAATATGTGTGATATCAATCACCGAGTTAGAAACCTGTTCGGCAAGCTTTCGTACTTCATCTGCTACAACTGAAAAGCCCTTTCCATATTCCCCTGCTCGTGCCGCTTCAATTGCTGCGTTTAGAGCAAGGAGATTAGTTTGATCGGCAACATCCTTAATTACCTGAACAAGTTTGTAAATATTCTCGTTCTTGGAATCTAAAATCACAACCTGCTCCATTGATTTCTTAACAATCCTAGTGATTTCTTCAATTTGTTGAACCGATTGATTCATCAAATCTGTACCCTCTTTTGCCTTTTCCATAATATCAACCGAGCCATTCTTCAATTCTTTTCCTTTAATATCAGCATCGGAAATTTGAATATTTACTGTTTCAACCGCTTTCGCAGATTCTGTAGCAGAATGAGCTTGTTCTTCAACCCCACGTGCTAATTCATTCATTGTAGTAGCGATTTGCTGACCACCTATTTTTACCTCTTGAGAAGCAACCGATAAATCATTGCTTTGCTTGTTCATTAAATTAGAAACATTCACTACTTGCGTAACAATCCCCTGTAGATTTCTATTCATTTCATTAACCGAGCTTGCAAGAACACCAATTTCATCCTTATTATTAATTTCAAGGTTTGAGAATGATAGATTTCCTTTGGACACTTCGTTGATTCTCTCAGTAACGACCCCAAGTGGTTTCGCGATCATCCTCGTAATAAAAAGTGCTATAAACACTCCTAATAAAATTACAACGGTAATGACAATTACAATAGTAATTACAGTCTGCTTAAAGACTTCCTTCGATTGTTTTCCCGCTTCCTCCGCCTTTATTGTGTTTGTGTTAACCAAATGATTCAGATTAAGCTTCATGGAATCAAAGGCTTTGGCACTCTTTTTAAAGTATAAATAAGCAAACTCAGATTTTCCTTTGTCCCTAAGCTTAAGCGTTTCTTCATTAATGTTTAGAAAAAAGCTCCACTTATATATTAATTGGTCAAAGTTTTCCCTTGTATCCTTCGTTTTGATCAACTTTTTGTATTTGTCCATCGTTCTCTGTGCTTCTTCCATGGAGCTCTTTCTTTCCATCTTCAGCATTTCCTTTTCCTGCTGGTCATCAGACTGGATATATCTTAGCGAAAGTGTTAATACATGCTCCGTCTGATAGCCAATAGAGTTGATTAGCTCCACCGCCGGCATAGATTCGTCAACAATTGAAGTGGTAGATTCCTGAATATGCAGCATTCTATTAAATGTAACACCTGCAAATACAAATACCAAAATAAGAACGACTGCAAATCCTAGTAGAATCTTCCTACCAACACTAAATCTTCCCATACTTTGAGTCCCTCCTGTGAAAACCATTAGTTGTCTGTTTTTAGATTCTTATAAAAAATATAACACAAAAATGCGTATAAATTCACATAAATTTGGCACATTTCGACAATTTATTCATCAAACCTACTAAAATACCAAAAAATCCAATAATACAAATGAAAATCGTAAAAAATAGCGGATTAAAATATAAGTCTTTTGGTCGTATTTTTCGTGGGGATTTATTATTGGGGATTCTAAAAATTGAACTAGACGGTGAAAGGGGTTGCTTCTGAGAATCAAATGAATATAAAAAATAGGGATGGAATTCTCCATCCCTAAATAACTTTAATACATTTCCGAAGTCGTCTTCGCCTGCATATGAAGCAATAGGTAGTCTGGACCGCCAGCCTTAGAGTCGGTCCCTGACATATTGAAGCCACCAAACGGCTGATAGCCAACAATGGCTCCGGTACAGCCACGGTTGAAGTAAAGGTTTCCGACATGGAAGTCTTCACGAGCCTTTTGGATATGCTCACGGTTTGTCGTGATCACAGCACCTGTTAGACCGTATTCCGTATTGTTGGCAATGTTAATCGCCTCGTCAAAATCCTTCGCCTTCGCAAACGCAACGACAGGTCCGAAGATTTCTTCCTTCATTAAGCGTGCTTCCGGATCTAGATCTGCAAATACCGTTGGCTTGATGAAGAAACCAGT
>DLCS01000215.1 GCA_002480735.1 Bacillaceae bacterium UBA7792
GCTTCCATGATATTGAAACGAAATATTATACGAAGGAATTGCATCAAGCTGCTTTTGTCCTTCCAAAGTTTGTTCAGGATTTAGTGAAAAAAGCTTGAAATTCCGTTAAAAATGGAGGAGAAATGAATGCGTTTTGACGAAGCTTATTCAGGAAATGTTTTTATAAAAAGTCATCCGAATTTTGAGGAAAGTACAGTCGTACTGTATGGGATGCCGATGGACTGGACGGTGAGCTATCGCCCTGGGTCTCGTTTTGGTCCTACTCGGATTCGTGAGGTTTCGATAGGCCTTGAAGAATATAGTCCTTATTTGGATCGTGAGCTGGAAGAGGTTAAGTACTTTGATGCTGGGGATATCCCACTTCCTTTTGGAAATGCGCAAAGAAGCTTAGACATGATTGAAGAATTTGTCGATCAGGTGGTAGCTGCGGGGAAATTTCCTCTTGGGATGGGAGGAGAGCATCTCGTTTCCTGGCCAGTGATTAAAGCGATTTATAAAAAGCACCCTGATCTTGCCATTATCCATATGGATGCCCATACCGATTTGCGTTCGGATTATGAAGGAGAGCCCCTTTCGCACTCGACGCCAATTCGAAAGGCAGCAGAGCTTATCGGTCCGGAGAACGTTTTTTCCTTTGGCATTCGTTCTGGCATGAAGGAAGAGTTTGAATGGGCCAAGGAAGTTGGTATGCATATATCAAAATTTGATGTCCACAAGCCGCTAATGGAAATTCTTCCAAAGCTTTCAGGACGTTCTGTTTATGTTACGATAGATATTGATGTATTAGACCCGGCCCATGCACCAGGAACAGGGACGGTGGATGCGGGCGGAATTACCTCGAGGGAGCTGCTTGCTTCGATCCATGAGATTGCACGCTCGAATGTTAAGGTGGTTGGGGCCGATTTAGTAGAGGTGGCTCCAATTTATGACCCTTCTGAACAAACGGCGAATACAGCCAGCAAGCTCATTCGCGAAATGATTCTGGGATTTGTGAAGTAAAGCTCTATTTCATACAATCGGCCATTGTCCGGTTGTATTTTTTCTTAAGAAATTTTTATTAATGTCCACTGGAGATGGACATTTTCGGGGGAAAGTCCACGGGCGGTACCCGCTGGTCACTGACCGGAGGGAAGTGACAGGTACCAACAAAGGTAGCAACAATATAATCAGAGGATGTGTAGCAGTTTTGGTACGTGCGGTTGAGCAGAAATCTGCTAAAATAAGAGTCAAGACGACCATTTGGAACGATGGGGAAAATGAGGCTTTTGAATTGACCACTTTTGGACGATACTATGAAAAAAATGAATCTATCTTTCTTCAGTATGAAGAAGTTATTGAAGAAGGAACGGTTAAGTCCATTGTAAAGGTCTCAAAAAAGGAAGCATTGATACTAAGAAGCGGCGCTGTTAATATGAGAATGGTCTTTGAAGAAGACAAAAAGCATGCAGGTCGATACGAAACACCTTTTGGTATAATGAGAATCGAGACAATGACGAAAAGATTGGATCATCAAGTTGGTTCAAATACGGGGTCAATGGATATCTTATACGATTTACATATGCAGGGTGCGCTAGCAGGTACATACCATTTGGAAATCTCATTTGAGGAGGAGAAAAATGAACATTGTTGAGGAAGTCCAAAGTAAGTTAAAAGAGGAAATCAAAGCAGCCGTTGTCAAGGCTGGTTTAGCAACAGAGGCAGAAATCCCGAACGTCATTTTGGAGGTGCCAAAGGAAAAATCACATGGAGATTATTCGACCAATATGGCTATGCAGCTTGCAAGAGTGGCGAAGAAGGCTCCGCGGATGATTGCAGAGGAGCTGATTCAAAGCTTTGATCAGACAAAGGCATCGATCAAAAAAATGGAGATTGCTGGACCTGGATTCATCAACTTTTATATGGATAATAGCTATCTCACAAACCTGATTCCAACCATCCTTAAGACCGGAGAAAAATATGGGGAAACAACCGTTGGAAACAAGCAGAAAGTTCAGGTTGAGTTTGTCTCTGCCAATCCTACAGGCGATCTTCATCTAGGTCATGCCCGTGGTGCAGCCGTTGGTGATTCCTTATGCAATATATTAGCAAAGGCTGGCTATGATGTATCCCGTGAATATTACATTAACGACGCCGGCAACCAAATTAATAATCTTGCTCTATCGGTGGAGGCTCGCTACTTCCAAGCACTCGGATTGGACAAGGAGATGCCGGAGGACGGCTATCATGGTGAGGATATTATTGGGATTGGGAAAGATCTAGCAGAAGAGTTCGGTGATAAGTATGTGAAGGTTGATGAAGCGGAGCGTTTTCAATTTTTCCGTGAGTATGGACTGAAGTATGAAATGGCAAAACTAAAGAAGGATTTAGAGGAATTCCGTGTGTCCTTTGATGTATGGTACTCTGAAACCTCTCTTTATCATAATGGAAAAATTGATGCAGCCCTTAAGTCTTTAAGGGATAATGGCTATATTTACGAGCAGGATGGGGCTACCTGGTTCAAATCTACGGAGTTAGGGGACGATAAGGATCGGGTGCTCATCAAACAGGACGGCTCCTACACATACCTTACTCCAGATATTGCTTACCATAAGGACAAGCTTGAGCGGGGCTTTGAGAAGCTGATTAATATTTGGGGTGCGGACCATCACGGCTATATTCCACGGATGAAGGCAGCGATTCAAGCCCTCGGCTATGACAAGGACGCATTAGAGGTTGAAATCATTCAGCTCGTCCATCTATACAAAAACGGTGAGAAAATGAAGATGAGCAAACGGACTGGAAAAGCTGTGACAATGCGGGATCTCGTGGAGGAAGTAGGGTTAGATGCAACCCGTTATTTCTTTGCGATGAGAAGCGCGGATACCCATTTGGACTTCGACTTGGACTTGGCGGTGTCCCAATCAAATGAAAATCCAGTCTATTATGCCCAATATGCCCATGCCCGAATATGCAGCATCCTGCGTCAAGGGGAGGAGCAAGGATTAACGGTTAACGAAAACATTGACTTAGCACAAATCGAAGCTGAAAAAGAAATTGAAGTTCTGAAAAAGCTTGGCGAATTCCCGTTGGCTGTTGCAGAAGCGGCAGAAAAGCGCATGCCACACCGAATTACAAATTATATTTTTGACTTAGCCTCTACTTTCCATAGCTTTTACAATGCAGAGAAGGTGTTGGATTCAGAGCATATAGAGCGGACAAAAGCACGCCTCGCTCTGATCAAGTCGGTACAAGTCACATTGAAAAACGCACTTTCTTTAATTGGAGTTTCAGCTCCTGAGAAAATGTAACAGGAAACGGGTCTCCTCAAGAGACCCGTTTTATAGTCATCTATATCGGAGGAATACTCATGAACTATGATCGGACAGTTGACGAGTTTATCAATCATAAGGAAATCTACATCCCAGTCGATGTAAGGTCTCCTATTGAGTATCAAGATAGCCATATTCCGAATGCTGTCAACGTTCCCCTTTTTACCGATGAGGAACGGGCTGAAATCGGGACCATTTATAAGCAAAAAGGCCAGAAAGCAGCGAAGTGGAGAGCAATGGAAATTGTCTCGCCAAAGCTACCTAAGCTGCTTAATGAAATTAAAGAAATCGAGGAAACGGGGAAGAAGCCCCTTCTTTATTGCTGGAGAGGAGGACAGCGCAGTCAATCCATCTCCCACTTTGCGATGATGGCAGGGCTGCATATCCAACGTCTAGACGGGGGATATCGTGCATTTCGTGAATATGTGATTGATAAAATTCCAGATATGCTTCCTGAAAGGGCCATCGTCATCTACGGGTTAACCGGTACTGGTAAAACGGATATTTTACAGGTTCTTCAGGATAGGGGATATCCCGTATTAGACCTTGAGGGCTATGCCAATCATCGAGGCTCGGTATTTGGTGCCGTATCTGGACAGACCCCTCATAATCAAAAGACATTTGATGCCCTTCTTTTTGAGGCTTTGGAGAAAATCCAAGGCAGCCCTTATTTTTTCATGGAGGGAGAAAGCAGGAGGATTGGTCATGCTGTTCAGCCTCCAGAGCTATATGAGAAAAAGGAAAATGGGATTCATATCCATGTTGTTTCAACTCTTGAGTCAAGGGTCGAGAGAATTTATAAGCAATATGTAGATGATACGGATGCCTTCCAAGAACGAGTGAGAGATGCATTAAGCAGAATTATGAAGAGAATCAAACAACCGGAAATTCAGCAGAAATTGTTGGACTCCTTAGAACAAAGAAACTACAAAGAGATGATACGTCTCCTCATCATTCATTACTACGATCCTCGTTACGATAACAAAATTAATGAAACATTGAACACGGCACTTGAAGTAGAGAATGATTCCTTAGAAGAGGCTGTCAACAAAATTGTAACCTTTGTAGAAAATCTTTATCCCTCAGCCCGACATGAAGTGACGAAATAAAGAGCGGTCCATTACCGCCCTTTATTTGCTTTCCATTATGAAGGATCTGTTCCCATACCTTGCTGAACATGGAGCAAAAATGTACATACAGCCATCATAAAAAGTGGACAAATAATTTCGCAATCCATTCTTTTACTTTCGTAGAAAAACCTAATGAGTTTAAATCACTCAAACGAAGCTCCTGGGAATGCTGTATATCCTGTTTAAGAATTTCAAACACTTCGTTAAGCGTTTTTTTTTCATGAATAAAGCAATTGATTTCATGGTTTAAAAAAAGGCTTCGGTTATCAAAATTGGCTGTCCCTAAATCGCATACCTCCTCATCAATCATAAAAACCTTTGCATGATAGAAGCCCTTTTTATATTGATAAACCTTTGCGCCACTCAAAAGGATTTGTCTAAGGTATGGAAAGGAGGCCTCTTTAACAAGTAAATGGTCTGAATGATAGGGGACAATCAAAGTGAGTGTGACCCCTCGACGGAGCGCAAGGATGAGATCATTCAGTAATTTTTTGCTTGGAATGAAATAAGGAGATCCAATGATAATCGATTTCTTTGCCTGATGAATGAGGTCAGAAAAGGTTTCTTCTAATAAGAAACCCTCAGTCGAAATGATTTTATGGCATACTTCCCCTTTCATAAGCTTAGGGAAATAAATCTCATTTTGAAGCAGATTTGTTTTTGAAGCTTCCGACCAATCAAGGAGAAACTGCCGCTGCAAATCCTCTACGCCTTCTCCCTTCAATTTCAGATGATAATCACGCCAAGGTGTGAGCTTTGGATCTAAATCAATATACTCCTTGCCAACATTGTAGCCACCCATATACCCAATTTTTCCATCAATAACGGTAATTTTCCGATGATTCCGGGTTTGAGAAGTATAAAAGAAAGTCGGTGCTTTGGGAAGATTTGAAAATGAAAAATGAACGCCAGCATCCTTTAATTCCTTGATCTTGCTTCTCTTAATCTTCAAGCTTCCAGCCCAGTCGAGCAGCAATCGCACCTCAACCCCGTTTTTTGCTTTTTCCATGAGAATGTTGAGAAATTCCTGGCTGATGGGATCGTTCTTACAAATATAAAATAGGACATGGATATGCTTTTTGGCATTTCTAAATTCCTTAAACATATCCTTAAATAAGGCAGTCCCTTGCGTAAAGATCTCTAGATTGCTATGCCGGAACGGAAAGACATTGCTCTTGACGGTCAGTCGCTGCTTTTTTCTCCCCAATTTATAATCGAGGAACAAATAGATACTGAAGATGGAGATAGCAATTAAAATAGAAACAATAATTTTCAGATGCTATCCACTCCTTCACATAGGTCTTTTCTCGATCTTGATTGTACTTAGCCTATAAAGTATCAGGCTCTTTTATTGTTTCCATAAATAGAGCTTCTATAATCATTTTGGAAACCATGATCAAAATTAAAAGAAAAATATTGACTGAATGCTCATTCATTATATAATGGAGGTAGGTAAATTCAGAAAATTTCACTGTTTTGGAAATTTTCAATCGCGGTCGAGAATACCAAAAAATAAAGAAAGGAGCGTTATTTTCATAATGAACGGATTATTATGGATTAACCTCATCGCAACCCTTGTTGTAATCGCTTACGGCGTGAGTCTGTTTGTGTATGTGGTGAAGACAAGAATTGAATATATCAAGCTCGGCAAAAAAGAAGAGTTTGATAACAACGTCAAGGAGCGAATGAACAAAATTTGGGTGCATGTGTTTGGGCAAAAGAAGCTATTAAAAGACAAGAAGAGCGGCGCTATCCACGTGATGTTCTTCTACGGATTCATTCTCGTTCAATTCGGAGCTATTGATTTTATTATTAAAGGAATTAAGCCTGGGGCGCATTTGCCATTTGGCCCTTTGTATGCTGGCTTTACCTTCTTCCAGGAGATCGTGACGCTCATCATATTAGTTGCGGTTGTCTGGGCATTTTATCGCCGTTATATTGAAAAGCTTGTTCGCTTAAAGAGAGGCTTTAAATCAGGACTTGTTCTTATTTTTATCGGCGGCTTGATGCTGTCCGTATTACTTGGAAATGGAATGAGCATGATTTGGCACGGACACGAAGCATCATGGTCAGAGCCAGTTGCCTCACTTATTGGAACAGCCTTTGCAGGAATTGGAGAAACGGCTGCCATCGTCGTGTTCTATTTCGCTTGGTGGCTGCATCTTATTTTCCTACTTTCATTCCTCGTATACGTTCCACAAGGAAAGCATGCCCACTTAATTGCTGGACCTGTGAACGTCTACTTGAATCGCTTGGAGAACCCAGGTAAATTAAAGAAAATCGATTTTGAAGATGAAACACAGGAATCATTTGGAGTCGGAAAAATTGAGGACTTCACACAGCTCCAGCTTGTTGATTTATATGCATGTGTAGAGTGCGGTCGCTGTACGAATATGTGTCCGGCAACAGGCACTGGAAAAATGCTTTCACCAATGGACTTAATTCTAAAGCTTCGCGATCATTTAACCAATCATGGTGCAGCAGTTACATCTAAGCAGCCGTGGGTTCCAACCTTTGCCTTCGCCAACACGCAAGGCAACCAGCTAGCTCTTGCTGCAGCAGGTAAGGGCGTACAAGAAAGTGCGGCAACAATTGAATATAGTCCAAGCCTGATTGGTGATGTCATCACGGAGGAAGAAATTTGGGCTTGTACAACATGCCGGAACTGTGAGGACCAATGTCCAGTTATGAACGAGCATGTTGAAAAAATCATCGACCTTCGCCGTTACTTAGTGCTAACAGAAGGAAAGATGGATGCGGATGCACAGCGTGCGATGCAAAATATCGAGCGCCAAGGCAACCCTTGGGGATTAAACCGTAAAGAGCGTGAAAACTGGCGTGACGCTCGTCCTGATGTGGAAGTCAAAACCGTCAAAGAAATGAAAAAAGCGGGCGAGGAATTTGAATATTTATTCTGGGTTGGCTCGATGGGATCCTATGATAACCGCAGCCAGAAGATTGCTTTATCCTTCGCTAAGCTATTGAACGAGGCAGGCGTGAAATTCGCCATCCTCGGGAATAAGGAAAAGAACTCTGGGGACACAGCTCGTCGCCTAGGTAATGAGTTCGTTTTCCAAGAGCTTGCAACCAATAATATCGATGAATTTGAAAAGAACGATGTGAAGAAGATCGTGACGATTGACCCTCATGCTTACAATATTTTCAAAAATGAATACCCTGATTTTGGTTTAGAGGCAGAGGTCTATCACCATACAGAGGTCTTGTACCAGCTTGTAAAAGATGGCCGTCTAAAGCCGAAATATGCGGTTAATGAAACGATTACCTTCCATGATTCTTGCTATTTGGGCCGTTACAATGAAGTGTACGATCCACCGCGTGAAATCTTAAAATCCATTCAAGGCGTCAAGCTTGTAGAAATGGAAAGAAATCGCGACACAGGAATGTGCTGTGGTGCGGGTGGAGGCCTCATGTGGATGGAGGAAGAGACAGGACATCGCATTAACGTGGCCCGTACTGAGCAGGCACTAGAAGTGAACCCAACTGTGATCAGCTCCGGCTGTCCTTATTGCTTAACCATGCTTTCTGATGGAACGAAGGCGAAGGAAGTGGAAGATAAGGTCGCAACCTATGATGTAGCGGAGCTTCTTGAAAAAGCAGTATGTGGAGAGGCACAGGAAGTAGCGTCATAATAAGAAAAGCGGAGCCGGCTAGCTGCCGCAGCTAGACAAAAAGTATACCAGCGGGTTTCCCGCTGGTTGTTTTGTACGGGCGACTTATATTTTTTAACCCCCCATTCATAGTTAAAAATATTCAAAACAATATTTAAATTTTTCTAATATTGCGGTAAAATGGAAACATATAGTAAAGCGCTTTCAATGGGAATAGTAGATTCCCATTTCTTTGGGAAAAGCTTCGAGCGAGCGTTCAGTCAACCGGTGAAGTAGAACATGATTACACGATTTAATAGATAAGGAGAGATGTAGATGGGAAGAACTGTCATCCTTAGCGGAGCAAGAACTCCTTTTGGCAAATCCGGAGGAGCCCTAAGCGACCTTTCAGCTTCTGATTTGGGCGGGATCGCTATGAAGGAGGCAATAGGGCGAGCGGGAATCCATGAGGAAGATGTCCAAGAAGTGATTTTAGGAAATGTTCTTCAAGGAGGCCAAGGGCAAATCCCTTCTCGTCAGGCAGCAAAAAAAGCGGGCCTACCATGGGAGGTAAAAACAGAAACAATCAACAAGGTCTGTGCCTCTGGTATGAGAAGTGTAACCTTAGCTGACCAAATCATCCGTGCTGGTGATGAAGAGGTGGTGGTTGCAGGTGGAATGGAATCCATGAGCAATGCTCCGTATTTTTTACCAAAGGTACGGTTTGGATTAAGAATGGGGGATTCCACCGTCAAAGACCTTATGGTGCATGACGGCTTAACATGCAGCTTTACCGGCGTTCATATGGGAACCTACGGAAATGAAGTAGCGGAAGAAATGGGGATCACAAGAGCAGAACAGGATGAGTGGGCATTAAGAAGTCATCAGCTCGCCTTGGCTGCCATTGATGCTGGGAAGCTGGCTGAGGAAATTGTACCTGTTGAGATTCCACAAAGAAAAGGAGATCCGATTGTCGTCTCAGTGGATGAGGCTCCAAGAAGGGATACCTCTCTTGAACAGCTAGCAAAATTAAGACCGGTATTTGGAGCCAATGGAACCATTACCGCTGGAAATGCGCCTGGAGTCAATGATGGTGCGGCTGTCCTCGTGCTCATGAACGAGGAACGTGCGGAAAGGGAAGGAAGAACCCCTGAAGCGATCATCATTGGGCATGCAGCAATTGCCGTGGAAGCAAAGGATTTTCCAAAGACACCCGGACTCGTGATTAACGAGCTACTAAAGAAAACAGGGAAAACACTCGAGGAAATCGATTTGTTCGAAATTAATGAAGCCTTTGCGGCTGTAGCACTCACAAGCGGTAAGCTCGCAGGTCTAAATCCTGACAAAGTAAATGTTAACGGTGGTGCTGTTGCCCTCGGGCATCCAATTGGAGCGAGTGGAGCAAGAATCATCCTCACTCTTATGTATGAGCTAAAAAGAAGAGGTGGCGGTATTGGGATAGCGGCTATCTGTAGCGGTGGCGGT
>DLCS01000195.1:0-3219 GCA_002480735.1 Bacillaceae bacterium UBA7792
GATCATTCTTATACTTACAACGACAATTGGACTCTTCGGGGTAGCTGAAAAGGTATCTCTGACAAAAATGCTTTGGATCATTTGTGGAGTTGGCCTGATTCTTTATGGGGTGAAAAGCTCATAGGTGTTCTCATACACATCTTTCCACATTAAAAGACCAACTCGGTCTTTTTTTATTGACTACTATTAATCGTTACCGTATTATTATAAATAGTTATCAAAACTACATATCAAAGTGTGGAGGCATGAAAATGAAGTATATACGTGAGCCTATTAATGGTTTGACACATCTTAGTGGAGCAATCTTATCCTTTGTGGCACTTTTAGCTCTGGTCATTAAGGCAGCAATCACCACAGAATCAGCGCTTTCCATCACCGCTGTGATTGTGTTTGGGGTAAGCATGATCCTTCTCTACTCAGCATCAGCGACATATCATATGGTCATCGCGAGGGACAAGGTGATTGCCTTCTTGCGAAAGTTGGACCATTCCATGATTTTTATCCTAATTGCTGGAACCTATACCCCATTTTGCCTGATTAGCTTGAATGGCATGACTGGCTGGTTATTATTTTCAATCATCGTTTTTGTAGCTTTAACTGGCGTGCTTTTTAAAATGGTTTGGTTTCACTGCCCTAGATGGCTTTCAACTTCCATTTATATATTGATGGGATGGATGGTTATTTTTGTCGCCTCCCCGTTGTCCAAGGTATTAAGCTCAACTGGATTATTCCTACTCGTACTGGGAGGGATACTTTATACCGTGGGGGGAATCATTTACGCAGCAAAACCCAATTTTCTAAAATCCAAACATATGGGGTTTCATGAAATTTTCCATATATTCATCATGCTTGGTACAACCGCTCACTTTCTTTGTGTGTATATGTATGTCCTTTAAAATGAAAAAAGTTTGAAAAAGCAGGTACTAACAAAATTACCTTTAATAAACAAAACAGGTGCTGGCTCTCCTATGAGAATCAACACCTGTTTATATTTCTACTCCCCTTTAATCATGAGGAGTTTTTGCTTTAGATTATTTTCCATCGCTGCAAGCTCGTATTCTGCTTGTCGACGCTTGTGGCGCCCTTCCTCTTGAATTCGCATCGTCTCTTCAAGTGTCGAAATCAGATTTTCCTGTGTCTTCTTCAGCGTTTCGATGTCAACTAGTCCTCTCTCATTTTCCCGCGCTGTTTCGATCGTATTGGCCTTGAGCATTTCTGCATTTCGAAGCAATAGTTCATTCGTCGTCTTAGACACCTGTTTTTGCGCTTCGACCGCATGACGCTGTCTGATTAAGGTTAAAGCAATCGCTACCTGATTTTTCCACAAAGGAATTGCCGTTAGAATAGAAGATTGGATCTTTTCGACCAATGCCTGGTTTGTATTTTGAATCAGACGGATTTGTGGTGCACTTTGAATAGTAATTTCACGGCTTAATTTCAGGTCGTACAGACGTTTGTCCAAACGGTCAGCAAACTGAATCATATCGTTCACTTCTTGGACTTTCATTTGATCGCCCGTGGCTTCTGCAGCCTTTTTTAGCTCAGGGATCGTCTTCTCATACAACTCCTCAAGCTTTATTTCACCAGCAGCGATGTAGACGTTTAACGCATTGAAATAATCCTTATTGTTATCATAGAGCTTCTCCAAATAATGAATGTCACTCAGAAGCGTATTCTTGCTTCGTTCAAGCTGCACACTGATACGGTCAATTTGCGCACCCGTCTTCTGATAGCGGGATAACACCTCTTGAACAGTTGAAGAGATTTTGCCAAACATCTTTGATAAAAAAGATGGCTTCTCAGGCTTTAGATCATCAGGGTTAACGCTGTTCAGCTTTTTCATGAGATTGCTAATAATCTCCCCAACTTCCCCGACATCCTGCTTTTGAACATGCTCAAGCATCGTATGAGAAAACGACAATAGCTTTCCTTGCGCCTGTGACCCATAGGAAATCATTGCTTCATGATTTTTCGGATCGATTTGTTCTGCCAGCTGGTAGGCCTTTGCCCGGTTTTCTTCGGGGATGACATCTATGAGCTTTACAGGCTTCTGCTCAGTTGCTTGAAAAACCTCAGTCTTTGGCTTTTCTTCACCAAATGGATTGGATAGCAAATCATCAAAGACACCGGTTGTATTTCCATAAAGGGATTCGTTTTTATCACTCATTTAAGTCTCCTACTTTCATCAAGAAATTCAGAATGTCGAAAGGTATCGATATTTTTTCTTGCCACATCTAGTTCGAACTGTAGCTCATCGAGATCATTGGAGAGAACCATATCCAAATCCTTCTCCAAAGCATATCTCATTTCATCTAAGGTTCTCCTCGTGTCCTTTAACGATTGGTTCAGCTCACGATTTCTTGTCGGCTGAGCTGCCAAAAAGGAATATTTTTCTGCTAGTTCTACATAAGAATCCAGATGATAAAAATAAAACTTCTCAGCAAGATAAAATCGTTTCGGTTCTTTTTTCGTAATCCGGTATATTTTTCGGGAAATACGAAGAATCTCCATATTTTGTTTCAGTGCAGTCAGTTGCTTGACGGAAAATAACGCTTTGTTCAGCCGTTCAATTTTTTGCTTGGCCTCATCCAAATTTGTCTCAATATATTTATATTCTTTTCTGGAAAGCCCTTGACTCTTAATAAAGCGATGCTTCATCACGGCCTTTGCAGAATAATACATCAGCCCACCACTAAATATTGAAAAGACAGTGGATAACAAAAGGGTTTGATCAAAAGCAAAAAAGCTAATTAACCAGACAAGACCAGCCGTTGGAATCGCCAATAACGTTCGCAAAACAAAAGAGATAAATGGATTCATTCTTATCGACTCCTAACATTAATCCTCATATGTCATACGGATTTCCGTTCATAAATGTTTCAAACATCACTCAGATTTCTATACTGTAATCATACCAAAATTTGTAGGGTTTTATATAGACCGTGTATGTA
Source organism: Bacillaceae bacterium UBA7792 (assembly GCA_002480735.1). Lineage (GTDB taxonomy): Bacteria > Bacillota > Bacilli > Bacillales > Cytobacillaceae > Robertmurraya > Robertmurraya andreesenii. The sequence continues at coordinate 2,952 of DLCS01000195.1, forward strand.
ATTGAATCTAAGACTTAAGACGTATTTTCAGAAGTGTTTAAGAATTTTTTGTTCTTCCAAACAAAAAACCAACCGAAGAGACATGATTGGTTTCACAGTTGCTCATTTATTTAATCACCCCCCTCCGATTATTTCTTCCATAAAGTCACAATTATTATTTGCATAGGAAAACAGTAGGATTGCAACAATATAGTTTGTGTTTGAAGTTTGAAGAAACATAAGGACAAACAAAAGGAGAAGATAACATGGCGGAACAAACCCTTTATGG
>DLCS01000195.1:3369-3587 GCA_002480735.1 Bacillaceae bacterium UBA7792
GCGGAACAAACCCTTTATGGCAAAGTTGGCGGATCGGAAGCAATTGAAAAGGTTGTAGATTACTTTTATGAGGAATTGGTTCTCAAGGATCCAACAGTAAATAAGTTCTTCGAAAATACTGATATGGAGAAACAAAGGAAACATCAAACGAAATTTATTAGCTTTGCTTTAGGTGGGCCTAATCAGTACACTGGTACATCGATGGCGAAAGCACATAA
>DLCS01000195.1:3740-5479 GCA_002480735.1 Bacillaceae bacterium UBA7792
GCGAAAGCACATAAAGGAATGAATCTACAACCTGAGCACTATGATGCCATCGTACGGCATCTTCATGATGCACTGGCCCATTTCAATGTAGATGAGGCGGATATTAATGAAGCATTAGCAAAAATTGGCACATTAAGAGATGATATTCTATTTAAATAGCTCTTGCAAGACGCAAGAGCTTCAATTTCTTCATTATTAATGATGGTGTCCATGACCTTCCTTTGATGGGTTGGTAATTTCAAATTGCTCCTGGGGAACATAAAAATACTTAATCCAAACTCCATCAAGAAATTCCTCTCTTTTATCAAGAAGAATCTGAATCCCCTTGTCAGTTTCCACAATTTCGTCATGCTCGGTTGGGGTATCTAGCTTAAGATCATAGTGAGCATGGTCACCATGCATATATGTAACATAGACACGGATCATCTTTCCTTGGGCCTCTTCCGTTTCAAGCATTTCCTTTAGTACCTTTGCAGCATTTTTGTTAATTTTGCATTTCATTTTGATTACCTCCAAAAAAGTCCATGAACGAGGTTGTCCATGAGAATAATCGATGATCTACATTATACACTTATGATTGGTTAGATTAAAAATATCAAACTTAAGGTGGTCAAATTAATGATTGCCAAATGGCTTATCACCAATATTTGTATCGTCTTCATGATTTTGATTTGGAGTATGGCTCAAGGCTATGGCAACCCTACCATTCTTATTGGGAAGCTTTTTTCCCAGGTGGCTTTTATTCTATTTTTGGTCAATTTGAATATGTATTTTGTTTTTCTCTTTATCCGCAGGACGAAAGTGAGAGCCGCAAAAATTAAACTAGCTAAGATTTCCAAAAGAATGATGAAAGTCCATATTCCCTTAGCGATAAGTGCGACGACATTGGTTCTTTTCCACGCCATTTTGATGGCTTTAGTTCATGATTGGAACATAAAAACAGCAAGCGGAGCACTTGCTGTTTTCGGACTAGCCATTCTTTTATTCAGCGGGTGGTTAAGAAGGAAAAAAGCCACCGGAAAAAGAAGAAGATTTCATTACACAATGGCTTTCATTTTCTTTGGATTCATATTATTTCATATTTTTATTTAGAAAACTAAACCAGATATAAAAACACACAGAAGAAATGGGCCGCACTTCCTCCAATAACAAATAAATGCCAAAGGGTATGATGATACTTAAACCCACGCCACACATAAAAAATAGAGCCAAGAGTATACAAAATACCACCGATGACTAGAAGCAGAATTCCATTTGGATGGAGATTCTCCACTAACGGCTTCCAAGCAAAAACAATTAGCCAGCCCATGATCACATACAACAACGTGGAATAAAATACAAATTTTTTAACAAAAAATGATTTAAATACGGTACCGCCAATCGCAAGCCCCCAGACAATTCCAAAGATCGTCCACCCTTCCCAGCCTTTTACTACAAGAAAGAGAAATGGTGTATACGTACCAGCGATAAAAAAATAAATCGAGGAATGGTCCAGTATTTCAAAAACATCCTTTGCTTTTCCGCTTGGAAGGCTGTGAAGCATCGTTGAAAAAATATACATCAGAAGCATCGTGCTACCAAACAACGTAAAGCTAACCACATGCCATGCATTTCCATGAACGGCAGCATCCACAATTAATAAAACTAGGGCGGCAACGCTTAACAATGCTCCTATTCCGTGACTGATGGCATTGGCAATTTCTTCACCCTTCGTAAAAATATGCGTCTCACTCACTGTT
>DLCS01000195.1:5531-27426 GCA_002480735.1 Bacillaceae bacterium UBA7792
TAATCTCATCCACTAGTTTTTCAGCAGCCCTGCGATACAGGTTACTAATGTTAGCAAGCGTTGCAATGAGCAGTACTTTTTGTAGATATCCTTGTGCATCCTCTTCGAATTTTCCAACTTCCTTATTGACCTCATCCATGTGTTCGCTCATTTGCTCCTGGAAGCTAGCAATGTTGGTAGTATTTAGGCTTAAATAGCTGCTATATAGCTCCTCTAGCTGGAACGAACTGTCATTAGTTATCATTTTATTAATCCCGTTCAAGGTTTCCTTAATATCATTAATCGATAAAGCGCCTTTTAATTGATAAATTAAGCTAATCAGCAGCAAATGCTCCTTAGAATACTTCTTATTCTTGATTGGGAAAAATAATTTCGCTTTTGCGTAATTGTTAATCATCGTTTTCGTGAGAATTTTTTCCTCATCGTTTCTTTTCGAGTCCTTGAACTTATTTTCAAATAATTGAATGACCTGATCCATATATAAATCAATTTCCGGAATATCCATCAAAGATATTTGGTTTGGATTATCAAGACCTTTGATAAACTCATCTAACTTCCCCATTAAGAGACCTCTTTTCGAATTATTTCACTTATTATTGTAACTTAATATCCACCATTCCACAAGTAGTATTAATAACTACATAGAAATATCCGCTTCAACAATGCAAATGATTAAAGCAAAAATCCTATCCTAATTCCAAGAATAGTGATAAAATGTGAAAAAGTTAAATAATTTAAAGGTTGGATACTAGAAAGTGGGGGAGTTAAGTTGGCAGAGTTAAGAAGTAATATGATTAAAAATGGATTTGACCGTGCACCACATCGAAGCTTGCTCCGAGCAGCTGGTGTAAAAGATGAGGATTTTGACAAACCGTTCATTGCGGTCGTCAATTCATATATTGATATTGTACCTGGACATGTTCACCTGCAGGAATTTGGAAAAATCGTGAAGGATGCGATTCGTGAGGCGGGCGGCGTTCCCTTTGAAATGAATACGATCGGCGTGGATGACGGAATTGCAATGGGACATATCGGGATGCGCTATTCTTTGCCAAGCCGTGAGATCATTGCTGACTCAGTGGAAACCGTCGTTTCTGCCCACTGGTTCGATGGAATGGTCTGCATTCCGAACTGCGATAAAATCACACCGGGGATGTTAATGGCGGCCCTTCGTGTCAATATTCCAACCATTGTCGTAAGTGGTGGACCGATGAAGGCTGGTCGAGATAGCCAAGGGAATGCACTATCCCTTACTTCCGTATTTGAAGGAGTCGGTGCCTTCCAATCTGGAAAAATTGACGAAGCTAGATTGCAAGAATTAGAGCAGGTTGCCTGTCCATCCTGTGGCTCGTGCTCAGGGATGTTCACGGCGAACTCCATGAACTGCTTAGCGGAAGGTCTAGGACTTGCCCTTCCAGGAAACGGCACGATTCTAGCCATTTCCGAGGAGCGAAAGGAATTTGTTAAGAAATCAGCCAAGCAATTGATGTATCTTATCAAAGAAGACATCAAACCACGTGATATTGTCACGATTGATGCGATCGATAATGCTTTCGCTTTGGACATGGCAATGGGTGGATCAACCAATACTGTTCTCCACACACTTGCTTTGGCCCACGAAGCGGAGATTGATTATTCCCTAGAGCGCATTAATGAAATTGCCGCTCGTGTACCACATCTTGCTAAGATTGCACCAGCCTCTGACTATCATATTGAGGATGTCCACAATGCCGGTGGGGTCAGCGCAATTATTAATGAAGTGTTAAAGAAGCCTGGCGCCATGAACGGAAATTGCTTAACCGTAACGGGAAAAACATTAGCGGAGAATGTAGCTGGCTGTGATATTCTTGATAAGAATGTCATTCGACCTATAGATAACCCCCACTCTGAAACGGGCGGACTTGCAGTACTATTTGGAAATCTTGCTCCAGAAGGTTCCATTATTAAGGTTGGAGCTGTCGATGAATCCGTTGGCGGTTACCATAGAGGACCTGCGATTTGTTTTGATTCCCAAGAGGAGGCATTATCAGGTATTATCACTGGCAAGGTTCAGGAGGGGCATGTTGTCGTCATCCGCTATGAAGGTCCTAAGGGTGGACCTGGAATGCCTGAAATGCTTGCCCCTACCTCACAAATTGTCGGTCGCGGTCTTGGCGCAAAGGTAGGTCTCATCACCGACGGTCGCTTCTCTGGGGCATCAAGAGGAATTTCAATCGGGCATATTTCCCCAGAGGCAGCTGAGGGTGGCCCCATCGCATTCGTTGAAGATGGGGATATCATTGAACTGGATCTAAACAATCGTACGATCAACCTAGAGATTTCAGATGAAGAATTTGAGACTCGCAAAGCAAATTGGAAAGGCTTTGAGCCAAAAGTCAAAAAAGGCTACTTGGCACGTTATTCTAAGCTTGTCACCAACGCTAGCACCGGCGGAGTTATGAAAATATAAAAGTCAAACATCCCAAGAAGCTTGCTCTTGGGATGTTTTCTAATGGCTGTTTCGTTTCTTATGTTGAAGTTGTAATGGCTGAAGAGCCTTCCTATACTTTGAATTTACTCGTATTTTCCTGTAGGTCCTCTGCCATTTGCAAGAGTGAATTAGCAGATGCGAGAACCTCCTCCATCGAAGCTAATTGCTCTTCGGTAGCAGCAGAAACTGTCTGTGTATGGGTTGCAGATTTCTTCGTGACGTCGGATATCCCATGAACCGAAGCAGAAACGACCTTCGCGCCAGCTAATATTTGCTCTGCATTCTCAGCTGCCGCAGAAATTTGCAGTTCCATTTCCTCGACTGCATGCTGGATTTTCACAAAACTTTCCTCCGTTTTTCCTACAATTCCAATTCCTTCAGTCACATCTGCTTTTACCTGCTCCATCGATTCATATGTATCTCTCATATCATTTATTATCGCACGGATGAGCTCTGAAATTTGTATCGAGGATTGCTGTGACTGAACAGCAAGCTTTTGAACCTCTTCAGCTACCACTGCAAAACCTCTCCCATGCTCACCTGCTCTAGCCGCCTCAATCGCAGCATTTAATGCCAACAGGTTGGTTTGGTTCGCAATTTCGGAAATAGTACTTGTAATGTCTCCAATTTGTTTCGAGCGTTCATCGAGGAGTTGAATTTTTTCACTGCTCGAATGAACAGAACGGTGAATTTTCTTCATTTGCTCTACTGTTTCTTCAATTAGCTCTCCACCCTCTCTTCCATACCCTCGAGTATCCTGTGCTGATTGTGAAATCGTCGTTGAATTTACTACTAAATTATTGATTCCGCATGTTACTTCTTCTACCGCCTTTGCACTTTCATCCACACTCGCTGCCTGGGATTCTATCCCATCAACAACCTCTTGAATCGAGCTTGTAATTTGCTCGGTAGCTCTTGTTGTCTGTTCCGCACCAGCCGTTAATTCCTGTGAAGAAGCGGTTAATTTCTCCGAGATCTCTATAACTCTATGAAACATCGAACCCAAATTCTCTTTCATAGCATTATAGCTTTCCCCCAGATGACTTAGCTCATCACCGGTTTCATCCAAAATTTCCTTAGTAAAATCTCCCTCTTTTGCTTGATCCATGGCTGCAGAAACAGTGGATAATCGTTTCGTAAGACCTCTGGTAAACAAATAGACAATCACGGAAGAGAAAACGATCACAACCAGCAACACAATAATGAATACTTTCATAAATGATGCGATCGTTTCATCAATAATGTTCTGCGGGGCACCTACATAAAAGATTCCGATAACCTCTCCACTTTTATCCATTATCGGCGTATAGGCTGACACATACTTGTGCCCAACCACATTGGCTTCACCGAAAAAATCCTTTTTCTCCTTTAAGACTTTATTTGCAACCTCCTGTGAGACCTGCGTACCAACAGCTCGCTTCCCTTCCATCATCACATTCGTTGCAACACGGGTATCCCCCTGGAAAATGGTAACTGTATCTCCTGTTTTCTCTCCCAACTCATCAACGATGTCAAAATTATCATTGATTTTGACAGAACCCTTGAAAAGGCTTCCATCTTTAATCACCCAGTCCCCAGGAAACTTCGCATCCAAATAGCTTTTACCTAAGTTTAAATCCCCTCTCGCTTTTTCAGTCGCAATCTCCTTAATACCACTCGTAACCTGTTGCACGACAACGATTCCGATGACGACGGCTAAAGACAAGATGATTCCTAGCACAATGAGATTAATTTTTTGGCCAAGTTTCAACCTAAAGCGTTTCTTTCTCATAAAATATCTCCTTATTCTTTACTCATTCTGTATTGTATCAGTTTATATAATTTGTACTAGCCTTTCCGTGAAAACGATCACAAAAATGTCAAAACTGGGACCCCTCTAAATACAGTTTTTATCCATTGATAGATTTATTATTTTTCTCATCATGGTAAAATAGGGAAATAAAGGTATTAATCAAAAATGTGAGGTATAACAATGAATCAAGAAACCATTTTAATTGTTGAGGATGAATTGCCGATTCGAAAGCTCATTAGCTTTAACCTTAGCAGGTCAAATTTTAATGTAATTGAACTAGGAGCAGGAGAGCATGTCTTGCAAACGGTTAAAGAGAAAAATCCGAATCTCGTGATCCTAGATTTAATGCTTCCCGATATGGATGGATTTGAAATCTGCTCAAAATTAAGGGAGCACTTTCCTTATCTCCCCATTATTATTCTCTCAGCAAGAGGTCAGGATATGGATAAAATAACAGGATTAGAGCTTGGAGCAGACGATTATATTGTCAAGCCCTTTAATCCATTGGAGCTGGTTGCTCGAGTTCGCACCGTGCTAAGACGTACTACAAGAAATGATAGCACTCTTGAAAAAAAGGATGCGGTTGGCCCGTTTGTTCTAGATCTAAAAACTCAGAAGGTCTATAAGTCTGGGATTCCACTAAAGTTAACTGCCAGAGAATTTCAGCTCATGAAGCTGTTTTTCCAAAGGGTTAACCAGCCGATCACAAGAAATGAACTATTAGATGAAATATGGGGAGAAAACTATTATGGCGATCCAAAGACCGTAGATGTTCATATTCGTAGATTACGAGAAAAGCTTGAAGAAACACCTTCAACCCCAGACTACCTCAAAACCATATGGGGATTTGGATATTGCTTCCAAGATCTTGAAAGCGTATGAAAACAGGGATCAAAACACGATTAGTCTGGAGCTACTTGTTATTGATTATCATCACCGTGGTTATTTTTGAAGCCTTCATTCTGTTTGCTCTTAGGTACTACTATGTGGAAGGAGTCAAACAGACACTAAGAGATCAAGGGGCTGTTTTTACATCCTTTTATGAAAGGGACCTCCAGAATGAATCATTTGGAGAGCGGGCATCACTTCTTCTCCAAAGCTTCAATTTTTTGATCGATGCCCATATTCAAGTCGTGGATCCAAACGGTGAGATCATTGCGGAGAATTATAGCTCCTCTGCCAATAACCTGGCAACTTTTGAAGATGTATCCACCGCATTAAGCGGAAAGACCGGTTATTATAAAGGCTTATTAGATAATGAAAAAATATTGTCCGTTTCATACCCCCTTTCCATGAAACAAAATAAGTATGGTGCCATTCGACTGACGACGTCTATGGAGCCAATTGATCAAGTTTTTCAGCAAAACGCATGGAGGCTTGTAAGCATTGGCTTACTGGTTATTGCCATCGCAGTTACCATTAGTTACTTTATCGCTAATTCGATTACAAAGCCCCTTAAAGTTATTACGACAGCAGCTGAACAGATGGCGGTTGGGGATTTTTCCACAAGAATCTCCAATAAAAATACCGATGAAATAGGAAAACTAGCAAATACGCTAAATTATATGGCGGAACAAGTGGAAAAGCATGAGCGTTTAAAAAATGAATTTATCGCCTCTGTATCGCACGAGCTACGTACCCCTTTAACATCGGTGAAAGGCTGGGCGATTACCCTCCACTCTATGTCAGAGGATGTGTTTATTAAAGAAGGCTTAGAGATTATTTCCAACGAGAGCGAGCGTCTGTCACTAATGCTTGGAGATTTACTTGATTTATCAAGCCTTTCTTCCGGAAAGGTAGAGTATCAATTCAAAGAGGTTTCCATTGATATGCTTCTTGACCAGGTTGTTACACAGCTGCTTCCAAGAGCCGAAAGACAGGGAATTCATCTTGAAAAAGTTGGTGACGCTGATGTAACGATAAAAGGAGATTTTAACCGATTAAAACAGGTGTTCATTAACCTATTGGATAACTCACTTAAATTTACTCCTGCGGATGGAAACATCATGATCTCTGTTGAAATCAAACATCCAAATGTTTTCATATCAATTATTGATTCTGGGGAAGGAATTCCACCGGAAGAGCTACAATTGGTGAAAGAAAAATTTCATAAAGGGAGATCAACGATGTCTGGTACGGGACTGGGACTAGCTATCTGTCAAGAAATAATTCATGTCCACCAAGGAAAAATCACCTTAACAAGTAAAGTTGGAATGGGTACAACAGTTGAAATCATGCTGCCTTTGTAATTGTTACCTTTTCTTAACCATTTCTTTACCAGAATAGATATCTTTTCGAACATGAACCGATTATATTGAAACAAAAATACTACTTGAATGGAGGTAGATGAATATCGCAAAAATATGCGGCAAGCTCGGACTAATCTTTCTCATCCCTTTACTGCTAAGTGGCTGTAATCTCTTCCCAGAACCAGTAAGTCTCATAAAAGCGCCCGCTCAAGCTAAAGAACGCAGTCAGATAGGGAATAATTACAGCCAGGTTATCGCTCCATTTCTTCCACAGGGGACATCTCTTTTTACCCCCAATGAACCTGTTGGGGTTAGCCCTATTCTAGAAGCGGATTTTGATCAAGATGGGGTAAATGAAATTGTCTTCTTCTATAAATCTAGTATCAAATCAGATAACACCGGTGCAATTATTCTTCAAAAAGAGGAAAATACATGGAAACAAGCCGGTCATGTCGAAGGTCCTGGATATGATATCAGTTGGGGTAGTACAACAGATATCACTGGGGATGGCAAACCTGAGTTGTTAATCGGCTTTATGATGGGGGCATCCTTTGGCTCTATACTTGATATTTATAGCTATCAGGATAAGAAATTTGAAAAGCTGACTCAATTAAACTATAACGAGCTCGATCTCATTTACGCGAATGATCAGTATAGAATCGCAACCTGGCAACGTTCCTTTGCAGATGTTTACGATATTGAAATATGGAAATGGGATAACGGCTCATTTGTTCCCGATCAAGAGCTCTATGAATCTTATTTCTCTACCATCGCAAGCTACTACCAAGAAAGAATCAAAGAAGTGCCGGACACAGCCTATTATTACTATTATTTGGCGGATGCATGGTTAAAAGCCAAGCAGCCACAGTTAGCGGCAGATATTATTAGAAAAGGAATGTCCCTTAATATTACCGTTCCTTCCTATGATAAATTTGTGGAGTTGCAAGAGAAAATACAGGTTGCCCAACAGAATGAAGTGGAACTCTATGACTCGGCAAGCAATTTGACTTTATCCATTCCTAAAGAGCTGACGAACAATATCACGATTGAAGGGCAGCAGGGACAAAACTTTGAGTATAAGTTGAATGTTAATTTCACAGATTCAACAACAAAAACCCCTTTATTTACTGTTGAGATATACTCAAAGGATTTCACCCTAAAGGAAGATCTAACTTTTCCATTATTGACGGAAACGGATGAGCATTTCTATACGATCGAGCGAAAGGAAAACTTGGATGGCTCGAACATTCTATTCGATCAAGCCGCTTCCTATTTGGATGAGATCATTGCAAGTATTAAAATAGGTCCTCCCTTTACAAAGCATAGGAGTGTAGAGGAAGAGCTTCTTATCAAAAAAGTTCATGATGCGACGATGAAGAAGGCCTATGTAAATGCTGGGGGAGCTGTAGAATCCGATACAATTCAAAGCTTTAAGGTAAATGAACTAGATTATCGATATCTCGGCCCCGACCTAGATTCCTTTGAAAAGCTTTTTGCGTACCTGTCAGATTCTTTTACACGTGAAGCGATTCAAAGCTATATTGAAAGCATGAAAATTATTGAGCATAATGGCAGGCTCGCCCAGCCTAATGCGGATGGAGGCTCCCTACTAAACTATCTTAAAGCCTCCATTGCAAAGCATCAGATTTTGGAAACAGAAACCCAATTTGATCTTAAGGTTCCGATTGGAAATTCGTTTGCCTTTGAGATTATTCCAATCTCTTTCATGAAAACAGAAGACGGCTGGAGAATCTCCTCCAATCCCATAACTTTTTAAGTGACGGCAAATTGCCGTCATTTTTTTTATGAATATTTGTTACCACATTTCAAACCTTTCTTTACCATTTCTTAACTTATCACCCTCAATTTCGAACTACAATTAGACCGTACAAAGAAATCAGAGGTGATAGTAATGAAGATAAGAATAATCGTTGCAGCTGGCCTGGCAATTACCATGATGGCCGTTCCCTTTATCCATGAAAACATATCAGCAGCAAAAGAAAAACCAGTGGTAGCCCATGAAGGGAACAAACAAGAAATATCCAATAAGGAGGTGTTAAAGCTCGTTCAACAATGGGTGGAAAAGAGGACATACATCCAAAATGGTGGAGCATATGGCGAGGGTGAATATAAGTCTTTTCAGCTGAATGACACCTTCTACCGATACTTATCGAAGGACATCGACACGAAGAAGGAAATAATGGATTACTTAACGGAAAGCACAACAAGAAGCTACGCAGAGAAATACCTTAAGGACATTGGAATCATCGAGCATAAAAAGAGACTTGCCCAAGTCGAGGCAGATGGCGGTTCCCTTCTTCAATGGGATCAAGCATCAGTAAAATACAGCAAAATGCAAGGGGTAGATCGGGTTTATCTCGTGACTGTACCCGTCGGTGAAACAGAAGAATTCGAAACCTATTCAGTAAGTGTTCACCATTTCGCAAACAAAGGCTGGAAAATTAACGACTTTGAAATTTATGAAAAAGCAAACTCCTAAATAAAAATAGAAAACTAATCTAAATCAATATTGGAAGGTGGAAATATAAATGTTAACAACAACTGTTAGATTCCCAAAATTAATTATGATCGGGTTGACGATCATGACTCTTATCGCAATGCTGCTCAGCCCATTAGTTAACTCAGTCGAAGCAAGCAGCAATTTACCTAAAGAAGTTACACAAGAAGCGAAAAAACATATGGGTGTAAAATATAAGGCAAGCGGAAAGGATCCAAAAGGGTTCGATGCGTCAGGCTTCACTCAATATGTATTTGAAAAATCAGTCAAAGTAAAGCTGCCACGTACCTCTAAAGAACAATATAAAGAAGGAAAAGCTGTCCAGAAAAAAGGCATTAAAGAAGGAGATCTCCTATTCTTTAAAACAAACGGCAAAGATGTTTCCTTTGTGGGAATTGCACTGAGCAAGGATAAATTTATCGCTGTTTCTGTTTCAAAAGGAGTTTCAGAGCAATCCTTGAATACAAAGTATTGGAAGGATAAATTTGTAGGGGCAAAAAGGGTCTTAAAATAATCCTCAAAAAAGGCTACTGTTCAAAAAAAAGAACCGTAGCCTTTGTATTTTGACGGAGGAAGAGGGATTCGAACCCCCGCGGGCTTTGACACCCCTGTCGGCTTTCGAAACCGATCCCTTCAGCCGGACTTGGGTATTCCTCCAAATCTTTTGATGGTGCCGGCCAGAGGACTTGAACCCCCAACCTACTGATTACGATTCAGTTGCTCTACCAATTGAGCTAGGCCGGCATTTAATTGATTGTACCCTCTATGGGGTTACATTTGTTAAGAGTCATCCCGATCTCAGGAAGCCTACTCAAGAAGCGGCTCGATCGGTATGCTGAAGCTATTCCATGAAGCTTAGTCGGTCGTGCTCTACCAATTGAGCTAGGCCGGCATTTAATTGATTGTACCCTCTATCGGGTTACATTTGTTAAGAGTCATCCCGATCTCAGGAAGCCTCTTCGGAATACGAAATTATTCTAAAATATTTTTTTCGAGTTGTCAACATATAATTATAAAACCCCAATTCTCTACTTTAAGAATTGAGGCTCTTAATCTGGAACACAAACCAAACATTCATTCTCCTAGAAACTTTGGTGCTCTCTTTTCCTGAAAAGCATTCAATGCTTCCACTCGATCCTTTGTTGGAATTAACACTTCATAGGCCTTCGATTCAATAGCCAGACCTGTTGTTAAATCAACTTGACTCCCGTGATTGATAGCATATTTTGCTTGCGTAACGGCAAGGGGGCCATTCTTAAGAATCTCTTCAGCTAAACTAATAGCGCTATCCAGTAGTTGACCATCTTCAACTACTCCATTCAAAAGCCCCATTTCATAAGCCTTTTCTGCATCAATCCTTCTTGCCGTTAAGATTAACTCCTTTGCTTTTGGTACTCCGATTAAACGAGTTAACCTTTGGGTACCCCCTGCCCCTGGAATAATGGCCAGACCTACTTCGGTTAAACCCATTTTTGCACTTTTCACCGCATAACGAAAATCACAGGCAAGAGCCAGCTCCAACCCTCCCCCAAATGCATATCCATTCATCGCTGCAATGGTTGGTTGAGGTAAATCCTCTATTTGAGAGAACACATCTCGAATCTTTTGTACATTTCTCCTTACTTCCTGTTCATTTAGAGTCCGTCTCTCTTTCAGATCCGCACCCACACTGAACGCCTTATCCCCCGCTCCTACAATGATGACCACATTGATTTCACGATCAAACCGAATCTCATCAATAATTTTTTCCAATTCTACAAGTGTCTCAAAGTCAAAACAGTTCAATTGCTCTGGTCGATTAATCGTCACAAAAGCAATTCTACGATTCTTTTCGAGTAGAACTTTCCCCACACTTCTCCCCCCATTTCCCTCTTAATTCACATTGAGCTACTCTTTCATAAATGTAAGGCGAATTTTTTCAAAATCCTCCTGATTGTACACCAAGTCCTCTAATGTATATTCATCCAATACCTTCATAAATGCTTGTAGAGCTTCAAATAAAGCATGTTTTAATTTACAGGCTGGAGAGATGATACAATCACTTTTCCCATCCTTGAAGCACTCAACGATATAAAAATCTTCTTCCGTTTTTGAAACTACTTCCCCGATATTTATATCTCTTGGTGCTTTTCCTAGTCGGATTCCACCGTTTCGCCCTCTAATAGTCTCGATATAGCCAAGCTGTCCGAGATGATGAATAATTTTCATCAAATGGTTTTTAGAGATTTGGTAAATATCCGCAATTTCTTGAATCGTGCTTAGCTCCCCTTCTTTTTTTGCTGCCAAAAAGATGAGAACACGTAATGAATAATCAGTATAATTCGTAAGCTTCATTGATTCTTTCCCCTTAAATCCAGGTTTCTTCCATTATAACATGAGAGGCAGAAAGCATTCTTAAAATGTGACAACTTTTTGAAATATGTATCTAAAATATATCTTTTATAAACACTATTATTATATTATTAAAGATGTAAATTAAATATATGTTTAAAAAGGAGCTACATTCTATGTTAAGTCAGAAAACAATTGAAATTGTCAAAAGTACTGTACCTGTTCTAGAAAAATACGGCAAAGATATTACGACTTGCTTCTATCAACGTATGTTCACAAATCATCCTGAACTCCTCAATATTTTTAACCATGCCAATCAAAGACAAGGGCGTCAGCAAACGGCTTTAGCAAACACGGTCTATGCTGCGGCGGCTCATATTGATAATCTTGGAGCGATCCTACCAGTAGTGAAACAAATTGGACAAAAGCACCGTGCTCTTGGAGTACTTCCTGAACACTACCCAATTGTTGGAGAGAATTTACTTGCAGCCATTAAGGAAGTACTAGGAGATGCTGCAACAGATGAAGTTATTGGAGCTTGGGCGGAAGCCTACGGTGTGATTGCTGATGCATTTATCGGCATTGAAAAAGAAATGTACGCAGATGCGAAGGAACAAGAAGGCGGCTGGGAAGGTTTTAGAAACTTCGTCGTTGACAAAAAAGTAAAGGAAAGCGACGTTATCACCTCCTTCTACTTAAAGCCTGAAGATGGAAAAGCGATTGCTGCTTATCAGGCTGGACAATACTTAACACTAAAGGTTAAACCAAAAAGCGAAGAATACACCCATATTCGCCACTACAGCTTGTCTACTTCACCAGGGAAGGATTTTTATCGTATCAGTGTCAAACGTGAGGATAATGGAGTTGTTTCTAACTATTTGCATAATGATATTCAAGAAGGGGATATCATCCCAGCAAGTGTTCCAGCGGGAGATTTTGTCCTTGAGAAAAAGGATGCACCTGCCGTGCTAATCAGTGGGGGTGTTGGATTAACTCCAATGCTTAGCATGCTTCATACAATTGCTGAACAGCAACCAGAACGTGAAGTACTGTTTATACATGGTGCATTAAATAGCAAGGTACATGCTTTAAAAGAAGAAGTAGCACAACTTGCCGATAGCCATAAAAATATTCATAGCTTTGTCGTCTATTCCGAACCTACTGCTGATGATAGAGAAGCTATGAACTTTGATAAGGAAGGCTTTATCGACGCAGAATGGTTGAAATCAACTGTTGCTAACAATCAAGCTGATTTCTATTTCTGTGGACCAGTTCCATTTATGAAAATGATGTATAAAATCCTAACAGAATGGAATGTACCTGCAGAAAACATCCACTTCGAGTTCTTCGGACCAGCAAGTGAATTAAAGGAATCCACAGTTACTGCATAAAAAAGTAGCTGCGTATAGCCCTAATTCTATGGAAAAAGCTAACCCATGCAACAATTCTTGGGTTAGCTTTTCTTATTTAAGCCGCTTCTGACTTTCTCAGTGTTTTTCGATATTGCTCTATCAGCTGATTCAGTCGCTGCAGCTGGAAGGCATATTCAAATACTGACGAGCCAATGACCACTAGTCGGAGCTTATCCCCACCCTCATTGCGGTACTTTTCCATCAGTAAGCCAAGGAAAAGGCCGCTTTCAATGAGTGCTTCATGGTCATTGTCACCTTCTTCTCTAATTTTCCCTTCATACTTTAACAAGAAGTATTCGTGACATTTAATCAGCTCTTCAATTTGCTGATCAAATAGCCTACCATCCTCCTCATTCGTATCACTTTGAAAATAATGCTCCTCAATGATTTCAAGCAGCTCCTGGCCCTTCTGAAGACATTTTAACATTTGCTTGAAGACCACAATTTCCCGTGCATCCTGCGGGTTTAGCCGCGACATTTTCGCACGCTCTTCATCTAAAATCTTAAAAAATTCCCCAAGCTGCTTCAAATCCTCTTTAAGCTTTGAGTAATCATCCTGAAAAGATTTCTCTGTTAATTCATTAGAGATAGCTGTCCTCAGCAATAGTGACATATTTTGAAACACGGTCTCACTTTTGTCGATGAAATTCTTCTTATATTTTGGAGGATAAATCGAAATATTGACGATAAAAGCTGACGCAATTCCAACAAGAATGATGAGAAATCGGTTGGCAGCATATAGCAGGCCTTCATGACTTGGCGCCCCCATCACTGCTAAAATCGTCACCAATGTTAAGGAAATGGTACTCTCCATCTTCAGTTTAAGACTGATGAGGATGACAAAAATCATCACAATCCCGATAATAATTGGTTCATTCCCAATAAAATAAATGACAAATAGAGCAATGGCAGCCCCCATAGTATTCGTAATTACCTGGTCTAAAACATGTTTCCACGTTCGATAAATGGAAGGCTGTACTGTAAAAATAGCGGCAACTCCCGCAAAAATGGCAGGCTCTAAGTCAAATAGCGCACAAATATAAAGAGCTAATGTGACGGCCATACCTGTCTTAACTACCCGAGGGCCTAAAGTCAATGTGATTCACCCTTTAATATTTCTATAGGATCCGAGATCGGCTGACCAAACATTCGAATTAAATAGAGCAATTTCTATGAATCTCGTACCTACTCTTCAAAAGATAATATACAGGGAGTGAACCAATTATTCAATCAACAAGAGCCTATGCCCTTCCCCATCTTCGATTAATCCAGCCTTCGAACAGACCCACCATCTTATCAAGGATAAGTCCAGCAATTCCGATGAGGAAAATGCCTGCCATCACCAAATCGAGCCGGAGCGAATTTCTAGCATCTACAATCATATAGCCGAGCCCTGATTGCGTTCCAACCATTTCTCCAGCAACAAGGAATATCCAGGCGGTTCCTACCGCAATATGGAGACCATTTGCCATGTACGGAAAAGCCGCAGGAAAAATAATTTTTCTGAGCAATTCAAATCCTTTAATCTCAAGATTCTGTGCTACCTTCAAATAGGTCTTATCAACCTTGCCTACAGCCGAAACCGTCGAAAGCAAGACGGGAAAGAAAGCTGCAATGAAAATAATCACAATCGCTGGCATGTCTCCAATCCCAAACCAAAGGACAATAAAGGGTGACCATGCAATCGGAGAGACTGGGCGCAGTAGTTGAACAATTGGGTCCACCATCTTCCATAAAAATTGAATTCGCCCAAAGACAAGCCCCAAAATAATGGCAGCAACAACAGCGGAAAGATAGCCAGCTAGAAATCGCATAATGCTTATTTGAAAATGCTCAAAGAGAACGCCCTCGATAAAGAGCGATCCGATTGCATCCCATACTTGCTTTGGAGACGGAAATAAAGCCGCATCAAACCTCCCCGACATAATAACGATCTGCCAAACAGCAAGTAAAATCGTAAATCCGATTAAAGCATGAATAGCACCTTTATATTTTTGCATCTCTTCACTTCACTTTTTTCAATTTTGAATCCCATTATTTCTTCGCCTTATCAAAGAGGGAGTTATCAACAAATTCTTCAAAGGATGGTGGATTTTCCTGTAAGCCCATTTCGACCAGACTGTTTGTTAACTCTTGGTAATCCTCTTCATTGATACGCAGCTCGTCGTAAACAATCCACTTAAATGATAAATCCATAACATTCTTGTCGACCTTCATATATTTTGATGAGTACTCATGAGTTGTCTCATCCTTTCGTTCAGCTATCTCACCCGCCTGTACATAGTGGTCCACGAGCTCTTGGGCTATGCTCTGTTCCTTCTCAATAAACTCTCCCCTAAGTACGAGAGCACAATCGATTGAGTTTTTCCAAATTTCATTGTCTTGGAATAACACCTTGCCTTTATTAATGGCAACAGAAGCGGCGCCAAAAGGTTCTGCAACGACATACCCTTTAATCCGCCCCTCCGCTAATGCAGCAGGCATTTCAGCAGGTGGAAGCTCTATTGCTTTTACATCCTCATATTTCAATCCATTTTGCTTAAGCATTTGATAGAGTAAGATATTATGAGTAGAGAATTTATGTGGAATCGCAAAATTTTCTCCCTTTAAATCCTGAACATCCTGGATATCATTCGCCGTAACGAGGACATTCCCGTCGCGATGCCCCAGGGCAACAGCCTTAATATCAATACCCTGCTCCTTTGCCTTCATGGCCAGCGTGACAAGCATTGAAGCACCATCGATATTCCCCGTATTCAAAGCATCGACAAGCTCTGGCCAAGATCCAAACTTCACAAGCTCTAGATCAAAATTTTTATATTTTCCCTCTTCCTTTTCGATATACAATGGAACCGCATGTGTAATTGGTAAGTATCCGATTTTGACCGTTCTCTTTTCCCCATTTGCTTTGTCCGATTGACTGCTTTCAGAAGCCCCACAAGCCGTTAGTGTGAACAAGAGTAAAAGCATTACCCCGAACCGAAATCTCCAGCTTTTTTTCATCCAAAATACCCCTTTTCTCATTAATCTTCTAAATATTAAACTCTATTGGAATTTCACGTCTGCTTAAATGGAATACATCAAAGATGATTTTTCGATAATATTGAAATTCTGAATGACTTCGGTCCCGCGGTTTCGCTAGATCGATTTTCAATTCTTTAAAGATTCGACCTGGGTTTGCTTCCATGATAAAAATCCGATCGGACAAATAAATCGCCTCATCGATATCATGGGTCACGAGAATCATCGTAGTTTTTTCTTGGGATTGGATCCGCAAAAGCTCATTTTGCAAATGGTATCGATTGAACGTGTCCAGTGCAGCAAATGGTTCATCTAGTAAGATAAGCTCAGGCTGAAGTGCTAATGCCCTAGCAATTCCTACCCGTTGCTTCATCCCCCCAGAAAGCTCAGCTGGGAACAAATTCTCCTTATTAGCAAGGCCGACCAGCTGCAAATAATGTAAAGCCTTTTCCCTTCGTTCTGAAGATGAAAGCTTGAGACCCTCCAGCCCCAGTTCAACATTTTTCAGAACCGTTCTCCATGGCAGGAGGCCATAATCCTGAAAGAGCATCACACATTTTCGATTTGGACCAGCTACCCGAACCCCGTCGAAAATGACATCACCCTTATCCGCTTCTTCAAAGCCCCCGATTATATTAAGGAGTGTGCTTTTGCCACAGCCGCTTTCTCCGAGTATCGCAATAATTTCCCCTTCATGAATTTCAAGAGAAATATCCTCCAATGCAGAAGTTTTCTTTTGTTGATTGCCAAAGCTTTTATTTACATTGGATATTTCGATGATACGTTTTCCCCCCATATAGCCCATCACCCCTTAAACTTACGAAAATATAATAATTCTGATAAGAATACTATGTTTTATGTTTGTAAGTCATTTTATTATACCTTGTTAATTTTTTCAATCATAATTTTCAAAAAAAAAAACCGTTAAGGAGATATTCTCCTTAACAGCCTTAGATAAACCCTTATTCTACAGGAACAACTTTTACGTTTTCTACCAATTTTCCTGTACGCTTATTGTAATAGGCAATCTCTAATTCATCGCCGGTTTCTGAATCGACAAGCTTTTTATAGCATTTTTTCAAATGGGCACTTCCCCATACAACGAGTGAATTAAAAACATGCTCCAAGTCCTCGCCACTTTCAGTCAGCATATAGCGATAGCGAGGTGGATGAGAAGAGTACAGTTCAGCAGTGAGGAGCCCTTCTTCCTCCAAATATTTCAGACGATCCGATAATAAATTGGAGGAAATTCCGTTCAAGGACTTTTTGATTTCATTAAATGTCGTATTCCCGACCAATATTTCATGAATAATTAATAACGTCCAGCGGTCTCCAATTATATTAAGTGATTGTGCAATATTACAAGGTATATCATATCTTGGCTTCATTTATAATCCCTCCATCAACACTTTTCATTTTATCATAAGGTTAAATGAAAAAGTACATGGTTCCTTGGTATCTCAGGGCTAGCAATCTATCATCATTTGAAATTAATATTTGTTAGTTGATTTTTTTAACTTAGTAGAATAAAATAACCATAAATTTATAAAAAGTGAGGCGTTTGAGAATGGGACTTTATTTAGTCGAATCATCTATAAAAAATATTGCTTCTTCCAAGGAGGAAGTGCAGCAAAAGACAAAAGCTCTGCAAGAAAAACTAAGTGAGCGTGAGGCCTCTTTAGTGGAGCTTCAAGTTTCTAAGGATTTTTCTCGTTCATTCTTCATTGTTGAAGCCAAGGAGCAAGGGGTTGTTACCGAAATTTTACGTGCATTCGGTCTACCTATTCAACTTGTTAAAGAAGTTCGACTCGTTGGGAAAGCGCTGGATGAAGTAAAGAATAGCCACGAGGTTATTAATTATCTTGTGGAGTGGAATATTCCAGAAAACATTACAATGGAGCAATATTTGGAGAGAAAGAAAAAGAATTCGGTTCATTATCAAGAGGTTCCAGAGGTGAGCTTCTCAAGAACCTATGTATGTGAGGATATGACCAAATGCCTGTGCTTCTATGATGCTCCTGATGAAGAAGCTGTTAAGCGTGCACGCCAAGCCGTTCAAACACCAATTGATTCTATAACAGAAATTCTTTAAAAATTCCTTTTGGATGGACAATAAACGATTCGTATGTTTATTGTCCTTTTTAACAATAAAAAATAATGGATTTCTATTGTGTTTAACAGCATAACGTATTACTATACCCTTAAACCAAGTAAATTGATAGGAAAAATAATATTTATATGAGATTGAGGTGTGAAGGTTGGAAGAGAGTATACGGGAAAAGTTGCACATCCCTCAAGATTTATTGGAGGCTGAATTAAAGCCCTTTGTGAAACGAATTGATGAAGGTAGTTATTATGCGAAGGACTTTTTAAAAAAGATTGGCAAGACAGATTTATTATCATCCTCAACCCGATCACAAGTCGAGGCGCTTAGAATAGGTATGACCTTGGTAGAGGAAATTTCAAAAGTATGTATGACAACAGCATTTTGCCTTTGGTGCCATCTTGCAGCACTCACCTATGTCCGCCATACGAGTAATCAGCCCTTAAAGAATAAGTTTCTCCCGCTCCTAGAAAGTGGAGAAATCCTAGCTGGAACAGGCCTTTCCAACCCAATGAAATATTATGCTGGTCTTGAAAAGCTACATTTAAAGGCTCAGCCTGTTGAAGAAGGTGTGATCCTTTCAGGGACATTGCCCGCCGTTTCAAATCTTGGCCATGATCATTGGTTTGGGGTGATTGCAAAAGTAGATGATGACAAGGAAATCATGTGCTTCGTCCCATGCTATGCAGAGGGCTTGTCGCTGAAGGAAAAACTAGACTATCTCGGTGTCAATGGAAGTGCTACCTATGCCTGCACCTTCCATGATGTGTTCGTACCTACTGAATGCATCTTGTCTGAGAATGCAGCTGAATTTGTAAAACAGATTCGCCCTTTCTTTATCGCCTATCAAATTCCCCTTGGACTAGGGATCGTACAGGAATCTATCGACTCCATTGTGAAGACGAGCAAGAGGCAAAATGGCTGTAATCGCTACTTGAAAAAACAGGCGAATGAATTACAGACACAACTCCAAGAAATACGGCAAAGACTTGAAACCATTCTCATTTCTGAAGAATTAAATTGGCAGGAATTCGCCGAGCTCCGTTTAGATACGGTTTATTTAACATTAGAAGCAGTACAAGCAAGCATGCTCCACCACGGCAGTGCAGGCTATATGAAGGATAGCGCACCATCAAGGAGGCTAAGAGAAGCCTACTTCTTTGCCAATTTGACACCGACTGTTAAGCATTTGGAGAAGGTGTTGCAATAACGCACCGACTATTTGAGGCAACAAAAACGGGAGAGGATCTATACATTCCTTCTCCCGTTATTCATTCTTCCCTTTCCTATATACATCTTCTTTTAAATGAAACCCATCTGCAATAATGGTTGCATCGATGTTTGCTCGATCCACTGCGATAGGAGGCAGAAGAATGGAAGGGACTTCTATTTTTCCATTATTGACCTTGCTATTTGTTTGAACTTTTTCACCCTTAGCGAGACGAACCGCCACCTTTGCCGCTTCTAGTGTCAATGATTGCAATGGCTTATAAACAGTCATCGTTTGAGTCCCCTCGACAATACGTTGGGCTGCTGCGAGCTCCGCATCCTGACCAGCAACAGGAATTTTTCCAGCAAGACCCTGTGCAGCAAGGGCCTTGATCGCTTCTTCTGCGGTCGCATCGTTTGCCGCAATGACAGCATCAATATCGTTATCATTTGCCTTCAATGCGGCCTCCATATTATTGAAAGCATTCGAAGGGATCCAATTAGTTGTCCATTGATCGAACACGACCTTAATTTCTCCCTTATCGATTAGCGGCTGAAGTACTTTGTAGACCCCTTTTTTAATGAGGTGTGCATTATTATCAGTGTCAGCACCTCCAATATAGACATATTTTCCTTTTGGCACGAGCTCACTAATCATCTTGGCCTGTAATTCCCCTACTTTTTCATTATCAAAAGAGATGTAGAGATCTACTTCAGCATTTTTAATCAATCGATCATAGGAAATGACCTTAATCCCTGCGGAGTGGGCTTTATTGACGATTGCCGCAGCGGCTTCAGCATTGTAAGGAACGACAACAAGTACGTCAACACCCTCACTGATTAACCGTTCAGCCTGGGAAATTTGTAATGCCTCATTTCCATTTGCTTCCATGACCTTAACATCCGCACCCAGTTCTTTGACCGCATTGATGAACATGCGTCGATCCCTAAGCCAACGTTCCTCTTCCAACGTATCCATGGAAAATCCTATCTTTATCCGTTCATCCTTGGGCTTTTGTAGCTGATTCGTACTGCTAGCTAAGCTCCCTTCGGGGGAATTTACCAGTTCTCCATTATTTGATTTCTGCTCACAGCCAGAAGCAATGCATATCATAAGAAAAAGAGTGAAGATGACTGCTATTAGTCGATACCTATTCGTTTTCATCGTCTTCACTCCCTTTAAGCTCTTTTTTCTAAAAAGGTTCTACGATACTCCTTTGGCGACATTTGGCATACCTTCTTGAACACCTTACTAAAATAGTTCGGTTCGTGATAGCCCACCTCAAAGGAAATTTCCTTAATACTTTTTATAGGGTCACATAATAGCTTCTTTGCTTTTTCGATCCTACAGTCAGTTAGAAAATCAATATAATTGATCCCAAGCTTTTCTTTAAACATCTTGCTGATGTAGATTGGGCTTAATCCCACTTTTTGTGCAAGAGTCTCAAGTGAAATATTCTCATGAGAATGCTCCATGATATATTGTTTAATTTGCTTTATCGTGTCCGCCTCATATAGATGCGAATACTCTTCATAGGTTTGCTTCATTTTATCTATTAGTAGTTCTGCTTCCATATACAATTGACGATAATTTTGTGCCTTAAAGGAATAAAGTGGTGTAACTGCTTCTACCCCCATTTCATTCATCACTCGAGAAATGATCCACAGGCTTTCTAGCAATCTTTGCTGAGATTGTAAGAGGTCGGCTCCTTTTCTCTCATAGCACTGAATCAATCGCCGAACATTTAAATGAATTTGCTCCCATTTACCAAGTCGAATCAGATCGGAGAATTCATTCTCTCGGTAAGTAACCATATCCTCTTCACAATATTCCTCCAAATTCGGTACATCTGAAAAGAAGCGATATTTGCTTGGAAGGGTGATGTCCAAAGTCGCAATTAAGGAATTATGATAGGATTGTCTTAATTCTTCTAATGAATCCGTCACATCGCCAATTCCGACAAACCATTCTTCAAACTGTCCCGCTGGGGCGATAGATAGAATTTCACGAGCAAGAAAGATAGCTTGGGAACGATATGATTTTTCGGGCTCTCGAAAAACAATAATGGGGAGCTGGTTACCTGATAATGCCCCTACCCATCCACTGCCAATCTGTCTCATTTTTTCTTTGACGGCAAAATATGACCTCTCACAGCCCTTCGGCATTATTACACAGATCACAAACATTTCGTTGGTGGAACGAACTCCAAGCATTTCTACTAACATGTTAAAATGGATCTCATGAACATGATCAAATAGTAGCTGGGTAACCACATCAGTTTCCACAATGGCTAAAGCCTTTTGAAAAGCCTCTGATTGAATCTTATTCACTTCTTTTCGCTTTTTTTCCTGTTCTATTTCCCCCATCACTTTCCCTACAATATGAAGAATTTCTTTTGTATTACTTGGTTTTAGGAGATAGTCTTTCACACCAAGCTTAATGGCAGAACGCAAATAATCATACATGTCATAGGCTGTAACCATGATAAATTTGATATGAGGATAGTCAGTGCTAATTTGTTCCACCGCCTCGAGCCCGTTCATCCCTGGCATCTTAATATCCATCAAGACCAAATCTGGTTGGAATTCATGAGCAATTTCAACCGCCATATTCCCATTTTTCGCTTGTTTGATGATTAAGTTTGGGTATGCCTTTTGTAAAATGACTTCCATCGCCTCTCGTTCGACCTGCTCATCATCGACAATTAGGAGTTTCATGCACGTTCACTCCTTCTCTTTTCAATTTTTATCACTACCTTCGTCCCTGAACCTCTTGAGCTTTCAATCGG
>DLCS01000195.1:27592-30828 GCA_002480735.1 Bacillaceae bacterium UBA7792
GTCCTCATAGCCATAAAATAGTCGGAGTCGCTTTACTACATTACTGAATCCAATCCCTGTTGAGTGTCCTTCAGAATGGACTTGTTGTTCATTTAAGATTTGATCGATTTTCTCCTCAGGCATTCCATCTCCATCATCTTCAATTTCAATCTGGACAAGTTCCCCCACATCAATGATACGAAAGGAAATGAGGCCACCTTCCTCATTTGGCTCCACCGCATGAATCACAGCATTTTCGATAATGGGCTGTAGCGTCAATGCTGGGATTGCCAAATGTAAACAGGTTTCATCGATTTCCATTTGGACCCCAAGACGCTCTGTAAATCTTGCTTTTTGGATTTCGATATATTGCTGTAAAACCGTTACCTCCTCAAATAAAGTAACGGATCGGTCGATGCGCTTTAAATTATATCGGAGCAACCCTGCGACGCTGACGAGTAGATCACTCGTTTCTTCTGCTCCTTCTAAATACGCTTTCTTAGAAAGAATATTCAGTGTATTGAACAAAAAATGAGGATTGATCTGGCTTTGCAGGCTACGAAACTGGCTTTCTTGCAAAAGAAGCTTATTTTGCTGTAACTCATGCTCAAGCCGAGCCTTTTGCTTCATTTCGGAAATTAAATTATTTATGTTTATTCTCATCCGATCGAAGGTTTTCGCAAGGAAAGAGATTTCATCGTTTGAGTCAACCTTTATTGGTGTATCGAATTTCCCCTGAGACAATTCATTTGCCGCCTGGGTGAGCTTATGTACAGGTCTTGTAATACTTAAGGAAAACCAATAGGTAAATAGAAGCAAAAGGATTGTGAGGAGAAGAATAATCCATATCCCAAGCATAATCAATCCTTCTGATTGCTCGATAATCGTTCGATAAAAGCGGTCATACGTTTTCAATTCTGTATCAATAAGAGTCAGTTTCATTTCAGAAATATAGTTAGATATTCTTGTAGCTTCAGTAAACTCTTTCACGGCGGCCTCAGAATCCCCACTGGAATTAAATAATATTAATCGTTCGGTTGTTTCTGAAAGGCTGTCAATTAAATTAATATAACTAGTTAAGGCAAAATTATTTTCCTCATTTCTTAAAGGAAAAATCGTATATTTAGCTCTTTGGATTACTTCAATGCTTTTATTAAGCTTCTCTAAGTTCTTTGATGACGGATTGAGCATATAATTATTCAATTCTGTTATAACTTGATGACTAACAGTGGTTACTTCATTCATATTCAAATATCGTTGTAAAATATCGTTGTATTGATTATGAGTTTTATAGTTATAATACGTCAGTGCAATCCAAATAGAAGACATGATCACTAGAACGAATGTAGTAAGCATTAATATTTTCTTCTGTATACTCGTCATTGCACATCCGCCGCTTTCAAAATACGAATATTAGTATAATAACCATCGAAATCAAGTGGGACAGTCTCCCCATTCAACCATTCAACAATTAATTCGACACTCGTTTTCCCCATCATTTCAGGCGATTGTTCGATCATCCCGTCAATCTTTCCTTGTTTAAGAAGGGATAAGGACTCTGGAGCATCATCAAAGGAATAAATATAGTAGGGTTCAACTTGTGAACGCTTACTTATTTCCTGAACAAGGGCTCCAATAATATTAGAATTCACAGAGATAATCGCATCGACATTAGGACTATTATTTAGAACATTTCTTGTTGTAGCGATGATTTCCTCCCGTGAACTGGAGGTTTCCGCATAAATCGTTTCGATACTAGGAAACTCGCTTAATACATTCTGTATTCCTTCTAATCTTTGCTTCTGATAATACTCCTCGTTGCTGCTATAGGTGAGAAGTACTTTCCCGCTTGTTCCCATATCCGCGACCAAACGCATGGCAAGCATACTTCCTGCCTTGCATTGGTCTGAGCCGACATAGGTTCTCCGCAAGCTTTCCGTCACAGGTACGTCATTTGCCACGGTGATAATCGGAATTCCATAAAAAGAGGCCTTTACCTTTGCTAGATATTTAAATTCCTCTGTATCAAGTCCTTGAATAATAATACCGTCCACCTTTGAATGAATAGCAATTTCCAACTTTTTCAAAAAATCCTCATGGTTATTGCCGTAGCTCCCCCAAATTTCAAGGGAAGCTCCCTCTTTTTTGGCTTGCTCCATTGCTCCATGCCCCACCTTATCCCAAAATGGTGTTTCTGTATCCTGGGTAATGAGCACAAGCCGAGGCTGTTTCTGATTTTCAGATACGGTTTTTGGCACCTGCCATTCGGAACGAAATACAGCTTCCGCTGAAACAAAAGTAAAATAACAAAGAATGAGGATAACAAGACAGAGTACTATAAGGCCTGTTTTTCGCAAAAGAATCCACCTACTCTATGAGAAACTAATCATATTTTATCAGCTATTGGTAATTGTTCAAATATTATGAAGGTTTTTTCGTACGGATTGTGGATTTGGAGTGGTGCATTCCAATTCAAACTGGGCATGCGATACGAATGAAATAAGGGACCCCATGGTGTCCCTTTTTTATCACTACTATCTCTTTTTTCTTGTTAAAACATCAAAGATGACCGCTCCCGCTAAGACACCACCTCTAATCATATATTGATAGGAAATTCCGACTCCTAATAAATTCATCCCATTGGTCAAAGAAGCCATAACAATAGCACCGATGATGGCCCCCGTCACCTTCCCTACGCCACCTGCGGATGATACCCCACCAACATAGGCTGCTGCAATGGCATCTAGCTCAAATAAGGTCCCAGCAGTGGTCGTTGCCGATTGCAACCGCGAGGTAAATAGAATTCCGGAAAGAGCGGCAAGCATTCCCATTGAACCAAATACAATATAAGTAATTTTTTTGACATTGATCCCAGTCAGATGTGCAGCCTCGGGATTACTTCCCACCGCATAAACATGTCTGCCCAACACTGTTTTCGTCGAAAGAAAGTGGTAAATAATCACGACCGCTAGCATGATCATAATCGTCCATGAGATACCGTTATAGCCCGCTAATATCCAAGTAATATACGCAATAATGGAAGAAATAAACATGAGCTTTAAAGCAAAAATATTATTTGAGACAACATCAAATTGATATTTGATTTTATTTCTCCTGGTCGATATTTCACTATAGATATAAATAATAATCCCGATTAGCCCCACGATAAGGGTAAGGAAGTGGAGACCATTTATTTGGAAAAGGGAAGGAATATATCCGTTACCAATGGCGTTGAAATGGTCATTTTGGATGATAAT
>DLCS01000260.1 GCA_002480735.1 Bacillaceae bacterium UBA7792
ATACGACAGATGAATCGGTCCTTAAGAGCCTAGGAATTCGCAACTTTGATCATGTGATTGTTGCCATTGGGGACGATATCCAGGCTAGTATTTTAACGACTCTCATTTTGAAAGAGTTAGGAGTACAAAATATAACCGTTAAGGCTCAGAATGATTATCATGAAAAGGTTCTTCTAAAAATAGGAGCAGACACCGTTGTCCATCCTGAAAGAGATATGGGAAGAAGGATCGCTCATAAATTGAATTCTAATAGTATACTAGATTACTTGGAACTATCTGATAAGCATAGCATTGTGGAGATTGTGGCAGGTGAGGGATTGGTTGGTCATACGATTATAGAGTTGGACATTCGCGCCAGATATGGAATTAATATTGTTGCCATTAAGAGAGGGGATGAAATTAATGTTTCTCCTCAAGCAAGCGAAATGATCCTCAAAAATGACATTTTGATCGTGATCGGAGCAGATTCTGATATTAATCGTTTTGAAAAAAAGCTCATGAGTATTTAAGCTTTCTTATGCAGGAAAAGCGCTCTTAACAAAGAAAAAACAAGCGAAATGCTTGTTTTTTCTTTGTTAGATAGTCATTAGCAAGGCGCTTGCGCTTTGCTTACACCTCCATAATGATCGGGAGGATCATCGGACGGCGTTTTGTTTTCTCATATAAGAATGGAGCTAAAGTATCTGTAATTTCATTCTTAATTTCTGACCACTGTGTTGTTCTTCTTTCCATCACTTTGTTCAAATGCTTAGATATGAGGGTCTGAGCATCGCTTATTAAATCGCCTGACTCACGCATATACACGAAGCCCCTTGAAATAATATCTGGACCAGCAGCAATTTTGAAGTCCTTCATATTAATGCTAATCACGACGACGACCAAGCCTTCCTCAGACAGGATACGGCGGTCACGAAGGACGATATTTCCTATATCACCAACACCGCTGCCATCGATGTACACATTTCCAGAAGGTATTTTTCCTGCGATTTGCGCTGAGCTCTCACTAAGCGCTAAAACCTCTCCATTATCCATGATAAAACAGTTTTCCTCTTCAACACCGCAATCTGTAGCAAGCTTCATATGCATTCTTTGCATGCGGTATTCCCCGTGAATCGGCATGAAGAATTTTGGTTTAATGAGGCGAAGCATGAGCTTTTGCTCTTCTTGCCCGCCATGTCCGGAAGTATGAATGTCACTAAGCTTCCCGTGAATGACGTCCGCTCCAGCACGGAATAGCATATTAATCGTACGACTCACACTAATGGTATTCCCTGGGATAGGAGAGGAAGAGAATACAACAGTATCCCCAGGGATAATTTGGATTTGACGGTGAGTCCCGTTGGCAATCCGTGATAAGGCGGCCATTGGTTCGCCTTGACTTCCTGTGCACAGAATGGTTACTTGATTCGCTGGTAGGCGATTGATTGACTGGGCATCAATAAATGTATCCTTCGGAGCGCGAATATATCCTAAATCTTGACCGATATTAATGGCAGCCTCCATACTACGACCGAAGACAGCAATTTTTCTTCCGTTTGCGACAGCTGCTTCTGTGACCTGTTGCAGGCGATGAATGTTCGAGGCAAACGTGGCGAAGATAACACGGCCATCAACTTTTCGAAAAATATCATGGATGTTTTCTCCGACTTTTCGCTCTGACATTGTAAAATCAGGGACTTCACTGTTCGTGCTATCTGAAAGCAAGCACAGCACGCCTTCCTTGCCAATCTCAGCCATTTTTGTTAAATTTGCTGGCTCTCCAACAGGAGTGAAATCAAATTTGAAATCTCCAGTATGAACAATTTGTCCAGGAGGTGTTTTTACGACAATACCGTAGCTGTCAGGGATACTATGCGTAGTTCTAAAAAAAGTGACGGATGTTTTTCTGAACTTAATCACATCATCCTCTTGGATTTCATAGAGCTTCGCTTGTCTTAGTAATCCATGCTCTTCCAATTTATTTCTGATGAGGCCTAGAGCAAGCTTCCCACCATAGATAGGGATGTTCACTTCTCTTAATAAATAAGGAATCCCCCCAATATGGTCCTCGTGTCCGTGTGTTACGAACAGACCCTTAATTTTATCTTCGTTTTTTATTAAGTAGGTATAATCAGGAATCACGTAATCGATGCCAAGCAGTTCATCCTCTGGGAATTTAATACCAGCGTCAATTAAAATGATTTCATCCTGAAACTGAACACCGTATGTGTTCTTTCCGATCTCTCCCAAACCTCCAAGTGCGAACACAGCCGTTTGGTCGTTTTTAACAAATTTCATAAATTATTCAATCTCCAATACTTTATAATCTTCATTTTTTTGTTCATACTCTAAGAATTTACTTTCAACGGAAGTAATAAACTCGATATTATATGGGTAGTTTGCCAATTTTCGACGTACTTCTCTTTCCGATTCCCCTTTAACAAATAAGGTTTTTGTTTTTTCGCGGACAGGTATCTCTGTTTTGGATTCTTGATAAAAAACCTTGAAAATCATAAAAAACTCTCCTTTTCTGATATATGCTTTTTTTTATATTATTCGGTTGCAACTTGTCTAAGAAAAGCGACTTCCGATTGTGACTTTTTCTATTATATATAAAAAATACTTCTAATACATTCAAAAATAAGCAACAATATCCAATTTACTATAAAGAATGAGCCCTTCGCAAGCTTGAAGGGCTCTAAATAAACGATAAGAAAGCAATTTTTGAGTTGAAGTTCGGTCTAGCGTCGCTTTTCTTATGCTATTGATTTTTTTCGAAGCAATTCCTTCCACTGTTTAACAAGCTTTTTCTTAAGCTTCTTTAACATGGTGGATCATCTCCTCACTTCTAATTTTATACGATCCTCGTCCAAAGTAAAAGTAAAATTCACCTTTTCATATGGTTAATTTACACTTAGTATATGGAAGCACAGGCTTTATTCTCATGGATATTGATGGTATTTCATTCCTCATGAAAAGAAAAAATCAGGCATTTACTATATGCCTGATAAGAAAATATCTACTAGTTGTTGATTGGTTCAGCATTTTCAATTGGTTTAAATGGATGCTGTTTGTCTATATAATCATAGAACATAATCCCATTTAGGTGGTCGATTTCGTGTTGAATGACAATCGCAGGTATCCCCTTTAAACGAAGCTTGACCTCTTCACCTTCGAGTGTTGTAGCTGTGACCGTTACTCTTTTATATCTCGGAACATAGCCCGGAATGGATTCATCGACAGATAGACATCCTTCACCGTTGGATAAAAAGGTCTTCTCAACGGAATGGCTAATAATTTTCGGATTGAAAAGTGCATAGCTATGAAGCTGGCCCTTTTCGTCAGTCACATGAATGGCAATCATTCGTTTCGATACATTTATTTGTGGGGCTGCAAGTCCGATTCCTGGACGTAGCCCTTTTTCCTTAGCAATTTCTGGGTTTTGACTAGCCTTAACATATTCTAGCAAATCTTTTAGAGTTTTTTTATCTTCATCTGATGCTGGAAGTGGCACTTCTTTTGCAATCAGACGTAAGGTAGGATGGCCGTCCCTTATAATATCTTCCATTGTTATCATTGCTTTCACTCCTGCTTTGTATCCATTTTCATTCATTTATTTTATCAGAAATCTACATGTCAGTACAGTTGAAGACAGGTTTATCCATTGTCATAATTTTTGCTAGATTTGAATAAAATAAAATATTCATGCATGAAACGATCTTCTTTAGTTGCTCCATGATCTATTGTCTTCTGATACAACAATAGATATAGTAGAATTGTGATATTAGGGGGGTTACGTATTGGTAAAGAGAACTATTTTATTTTTGCTACTAATTATCGGCTCAATCGTACTTGCTGGTTGCTTCAACAAATCATCGACGGTTGATAAAATCCATGAACTACTAGAGTCAGTAGTAGAATCAGAACAGACTTTTGAGAAACAACAAGATCCTTTAGTGGATTTAGAAAAACAGGAAAAGGAAATCTACGGCAAAATCATCACACTCGGGATGAAGGAATACGATCAAATTGTGTCACTTTCGAATGAGGCTTTGGGGATTGTAGACAAGCGCAAAGAACATATGCAAAAAGAAGAAGATAGCATTGAATCCTCAAAAAAGGAATTCGAAAAACTCAAGCCTTTGATTGAGGAGTTAAAGGATGCTAAATTAAAGAAAAAGGCAACAGAACTTCAGGACACGATGCTCAAAAGATATGAAGCGCATGATGTGTTGTATGAGAATTATACAAAGGGCTTAGAATATGATAAAGAGCTGTACCAAATGTTTCAGAAAAAAGATCTTTCCATCGACCAGCTTGAGGAGCAAATAAAGAAAATAAATGATACCTATAAGGTGGTTCTGGATTCAAACAAATCCTTTAATGAATTCACACAAAAATATAACGATATAAAATTTGATTTTTATAAAGTCGCTGGAATTGAAATAAAAGAGGATGACAAAAAGTAACGAAAAAGGAGAATCGACGTCAATGTCGGTTCTTCTTTTTTTAGATAAAAACAGAGAGGAGACCTTTGTTAGAATTATTTTTAAATAATTATCTTTATTATAACAGGATCGAAGGATTGAAATTTTTTATAGAACAGTTATATGGAATTTGTAATACAGTTTTGGAAATTTAATTTACATTAAAAACTGTGATTAAGTTAAAAACTTGGTGCAGATTGATTGACGAGTGCATTTTCCTTGTTGTAAACTAAAAACGTGATATAAAAGTTGTATCAGTTTTTATGAAGAAACTAATAGTACAGCTAAACTTTCACCGGAGTGTTTTTTTTTAACACAAATGTGGAAAACTACATTAGAAGTATGTTTATTTTCCAAATTTTTATTAAGGAACCAAACTTTTACTTAATGATATTTAGTATGAAAGGGTGACTTTAATTGGCTTCTAAAACAAAAAAAGTTGATGCAAAAAAGCAGCTTGAAGTTGTAGAAGAACAGTTTCAAACGATTCAGGTATTAAATGAGGAGGGTGAGGTCGTTAACGAATCGGCTATGCCTGATATCAGTGAAGAACAGCTTCAAGAATTGATGAAGCGCATGGTTTATACGAGAATTCTCGATCAACGCTCCATTTCTTTAAATAGACAGGGACGTTTAGGCTTCTATGCACCAACTGCTGGACAAGAGGCTTCCCAGCTTGCTTCTCATTTTGCTCTTGAAAAAGAGGATTTCATTCTTCCAGGTTACCGTGATGTGCCACAGATCATCTGGCATGGACTTCCACTTTCTCAGGCATTCTTATGGTCTAGAGGACATTTCAAAGGTGGAGATATCCCTGAGGGAGTAAATGTACTTCCACCGCAAATTATTATTGGTGCTCAGTATGTACAAGCGGCTGGTGTTGCTCTTGGAATGAAGAAGAGGGGTCAGAAGGCTGTTGCTGTTACATATACGGGTGACGGCGGAACATCACAAGGTGACTTCTATGAAGGAATTAACTTTGCTGGTGCTTATAAAGCTCCTGCGATCTTTATCGTTCAGAATAACCAATTTGCAATTTCAACCCCGCGTGAAAAGCAAACAGCAGCTAAGACTCTAGCACAAAAAGCCGTTGCAGCTGGAATTCCTGGAGTTCAAGTAGATGGTATGGATCCATTAGCAGTATATGCTGCAGTTAAAGATGCTCGTGAGCGTGCGCTTAATGGAGAAGGACCAACCTTGATTGAGACCATGACTTATCGCTATGGTCCACATACAATGGCTGGGGATGACCCAACTCGCTACCGTACTTCCGATTTGGATAATGAGTGGGAAAAGAAGGATCCACTTGTTCGATTCCGTAAGTTCCTAGAGAAAAAAGGTCTATGGAATGAAGAAATGGAAAACGAAACAATTGAAAAAGCAAAAGAAGATATAAAAGCTGCGATTAAAGAAGCAGATAATATTCCTAAGCAGAAGGTTACGGATTTAATTTCCATCATGCATGAGGAGCTCCCATATAACCTACAGGAGCAATATGAAATTTATCAAGAGAAGGAGTCGAAGTAAGCTATGGCGCAAATGACAATGATTCAAGCAATCACGGATGCGTTACGCACAGAATTACGAAATGATCCGAACGTATTAATTTTCGGAGAAGATGTTGGCGTAAACGGTGGTGTATTCCGTGCAACTGAAGGTCTTCAAGCAGAGTTCGGTGAGGACCGTGTATTTGATACGCCACTAGCTGAGTCAGGAATTGGTGGATTAGCAGTTGGGCTAAGCTTACAGGGCTTCCGTCCAGTACCAGAAATTCAATTCTTTGGTTTCGTCTATGAAGTAATGGACTCTATTTCTGGCCAATTAGCACGTATGCGTTACCGTTCTGGTGGGCGCTATAATGCACCTGTGACGATTCGTTCACCATTTGGTGGTGGTGTTCATACACCAGAATTACACGCAGACAACTTAGAAGGTTTAGAAGCACAATCTCCTGGTTTGAAAGTTGTTATTCCTTCAAACCCATACGATGCTAAAGGACTATTAATTTCTGCAATCCGCAGTAATGACCCAGCTGTTTATTTAGAACACATGAAGTTATACCGTT
>DLCS01000284.1 GCA_002480735.1 Bacillaceae bacterium UBA7792
TCATGATTCTGCTGGTGGGGTCTGTACGTTGGTTTTTTCAAGCAGAAATCGGCATACGAGGTTCACGCTCGGTCCCGGCATGCCGGCTGAACCGCTCCTCCGATCAGCCTTTGAAAGGTTCAAAGCTTGAGCATCTGTATTAACGGCAATAAATTCAACACCTTGGACCCCGTGTTCAATCATCCGGTTTACCGCATTATTTCCGCCTCCACCGACGCCGATTACTTTTATAGTTGCTAATGAATCTAAATTTGTATCAAATTCCAACATCACAAATCCTCCTAATTCGTCGATATTCCTGATGACTGTTCTCACGATTTCGGTTAATGCAATGATCCTAATGTCGACCATTTCTCTATCAAGTAAAATAATTGAACTAGTTTCATAGCATTAGGTTTCTAATAATATTCTAATTATTCAAAAAAGTAACCAAGGAATTTCTTTACTCTTGATGTAATTTTTTCATCTGGTTGTTTTTCCGCTTTTGCTTTTGTTTGTGATTGCTTTGGCACCCTTTTTTCTTTCATCTCATGAATTGCAGGTTGACTACTTAAGCTTCTGCCCTGTATTTTTGCATTCTTATAAGCAAATTTAATCAAGCCAACCGCAGTTGTATATTGGGGCTCTCGTACACCAATATAATCAGGAATAGCAATACGAACTCGATTTTGAAAAATAACTTGAGCCAATTCTAGTATTCCACCAGTGTTCGCAACTCCTCCAGTTAAGACATATCCACCTGGTAAATCATGAATTCCCAATCGCTTAATTTCCTCTTGAATCAAATCAAAAATTTCTTCCATTCTAGCTTCAATAATATCAGCAACCTCTAATTGACTAAATTGTTGATGCTGATCGCTGCCAATGATTGGGACGCTAAAAATCTCCTCTTCTGAAGCTAGATCATAAAAGGCATGTCCATGTTTGAGTTTGATTTTTTCCGCATCCTCCGTCGACGTACGAAGCCCAATGGATAAATCCTTCGTAAGATGGTCTCCCCCGAGTGGAATCACACTGGTTGCCTTCAAGAACCCATTTTCAAAAACAGCAATGGAGGTAGAACCTCCGCCGATATCAACTAGAGCAACTCCCAAATTCTTTTCGTCCTTTGAGAGAGCAAAAGCTCCAGCTGCTAGTGGTTGTAGAGAAATATCTAATATTTCGAGACCTGCTCTTTCTACACATCGCAATGTGTTATGTAATACTGTCTTTAATCCTGTAATGATTGTTCCTTCCATTTCAAGACGAACACCGATCATCCCTCTTGGGTCCGTGATCTCATCTAAACCATCTACAATGAATTGTTTTGGTATACAATCGATGATTTCACGTTCTGGAGGAATAGATACAACCTGCGCTGCATCAATCACTCTTGTAATATCGTCATTTGTTATTTCACGATTTGCACTTGAAACCGCCACTACCCCATGACAAGGCTGGAGATGAACATGGTTTCCTGTAACACCGACAATCACTTGGGTAATTTCCATCCCTATCATTCTTTCAGCCTGTTCCACAGCCCTTTTAATAGAATGAACGGTTTCATCTATATCAACGATAGAGCCTTTTCTTAAGCCTTCGGATTTTACATTACCTACTCCAATAATATTCAAAGCATCATTGACCATTTCCCCAATGATGACTTTTACACTGGATGTACCGATGTCAAGACTTACATATATGTCGTTGCTGTTCATTCCCACTGGCACCTCCTCTTAAGCAATTCAATTTACAGAACAACAAACATTTAATATTAATTTATTTATATTAATTGTCGTTTCCTAAAATTATTCGGCAAAATTGATATTTTCCCTTTTAATAAAATCAATTTTTTCTAATTTTCTCGTTTCGTTGACCATTTCGTTAATAATATTCTGCGGATCACTGCAATGTTCTGGAATAACCTTACCCCAAAAGCAAAGACTGCTGCTAAATACAAGTCTACACCAAGATGGACACCTAGAAAAGCTAAACTTGCAGCCAATGCAATATTAAAGAAAAACCCAGAAACAAAGACTTTTTCATCGTATATATTCTGAAGATAAGCTCTGATCCCGCCAAATAGCGTGTCTAAAGCTGCCAGGATAGCGATTGATAAGTAGTTTGAATACTCATCCGGTATGCTAAAATCGCTCAATAGACCTAAAAAGACCCCTATCAAAAGTCCTAGTAACGGAAGCCACATTTCTAACTTCCTCCTTTATCAGCTTTCACTGACTCAATATTTCTAATTCGAATCGCATCCTCATACGCAGGAACTGATATTTTCATTTCAGGTTGTTGCACTTTAACTTGTAAATTGTCGATAAAAAATTCTTCGACAGCTTTTGAAACGATCATTCGGTTGTATAATTCTTTTGCTGATTGGAAATCCTCCGTTACAACCAATACTTCCAAGGGGAAGGCCCTAAGTGAACGGCCATTTATTTTTGTTTCACCAGCAATTTCTCTTATGACTGTTGTATTAATGACTCTTTGACCACCGATGGAGACGTGCTTCGCTCCATACATATTTAATTCATTTAAGAGCCTTCTTAGCAAATCAGGAGATAGAGTGGCCTCCACATTTTCCAAAACCAAAGCCTCATCTATTCGGCTTATGACGAGTTTCACCCCTGGCCCAGTTACTTCTGTCAATCCCGCTTCTTCCTTCAGTTCCTCCAAGGTTTTGCGTAAGGTTTGCTCTCGTCCCTGTTTTCGAGAATGTTCATATTCAGATATTTTCGTTTCATTCGGTCTAATTTCCTTGATCAAATTTGACTGCAGCTCCATCTCCTTCTTCAAATCCTCTCTCAGCTGCCACGTATCACGCGTATCTCGAACCTCAGGCTGCTTGACCGAGTGGAATTGAATGGCTAGCATGAAACCAATGATCATTAATATCAATGTAAAGCTCATTACTTTTTTATTGCCCACCAAATCACCTAACCTTCTATTATTGTGGACAAGAATTCAATTCTTAACATTATTGATATCCAGCCTTATATGTGTGCGTGAACGTGTTTTATTCGGTACGAATAACTTAATGAACGGACACATATAAGGCGGTATAAAAGCAACAATATAGTTTTAAAGAAACTTGTTCTAAGAACCAAGAATAGGGTCAAGAATAATTTCATCATTTTCTTCTAGCTTGAAGGTAATGTTCTCATTCACAAGCATGTCCTTTACTCCACCAGTAATGTTCAATGCAGAGGATAATATGTCTGGGTCACCAATCGCAGTTATGACGAAAGGGGCTGGATGAGGATTTCCATCGACCTCAATGACAGGTCCATTACAAACGATGTACGAGTTATGTGAAAGCCTCTGGCCATTGATCGCAACAGCAGTTGCACCAGAAACATACAGCTCATTAATAACATTGAACACATGATGCTCATGAACAATGTAATTGTTGATATTTTCTTCACGTGGATCATATTGACCATCCTCAAGAGTAACGGTAACTCCCTTGCCTTTTACCTTAACCTTGCCAAGAAAAATCCGGTATTTTTCAGCGTCTTCAGCAAGATTAAAAAATACTTGCTCCTCCTGAGACAGATCTTTTTCGATTTCCAGTAATTTGTTTTGTTTTTTATTCAACTCTTTTTGTAGCTCACGGTTCGTTTCCTCTTGGGCGATTAATTGATCCCGGAGCTTGACATCACGTTCCCACTGGCTATTCGAAATCGTTTCCGGTTGTTTTTTTAGCGTAATTTGATAGGAAAAAGCGATCATATATCCCAAAACCAAACAAACCAAGGAGAGAATGACATGCCTACCTCTCTTCCTCATTGTTATCATTCTCCTCATTAGCATCCTCTAACTGATAGGGTCTGAAATACGGTCCCAATTCCATGTCGATAACCCCTTTTACATTTGGATCGAGCTGACTCACGATCGCCGGGTAATGAGCCATTTTTTCAGCAAAGCTTCTAATGGTAGCACTGACCTCAAACCCATCATTCATATAGAGGGTAATATGTAATTTATCCGTTTCTTTTGGAGTATGATGAATTTCGGAAATTGAATTTAACACCTCTGTTGGGAGTTGATTAAGCGCAGCAATCATCTCCTCGGTTGCTTCCCCCCCAGAAAAGCCCATAAGAACAGGTGAATTTACCGGGATCGTACTTGTTTCCTGCTTCAGAATTTCTCCATTTTCAAGAATTGGCCAAAAAACCCCATCTTTCATCATATAGGCGATCCTGTCCCATTCCTTTATCGTAATTAAGAAATTATTAGGAAACTCCCTCTTTAATTTGGCTGATTTAACCTCTGATAATGCTTTTAGCTTAGTTGCTATTTTCTTCTTATCAATTCTCCAAATATTGGTTTGTTTTGTTAAACCCGTTTGAGCAATCAATTGATCTGTTGTATAAGCCTTATTTCCAACAACCCTTATCTTATTTACATGGCTTAAAGGTGACTGGAAATAAACAACACAACTGATCAAAGTAAAAAACAGAAGCAGTAAAAAAATAAGTCTCTTATTCGCTTTTCTCCTTCTTTGTTGTTTAAGCTTAGGAACCCGATCCTCAAGCGATACGATCTTTCCTTTTCCCAATCCCTTCACCTCGATTTCCCTGAGCCAAGTATTATCCAAAAATAATATTATAAAAGAGAAAACAACGGCACGAACACTCATGCCGTTATTCCTCCTGTTTATCCAGAAAATATGTGATCTCTAGTGATATATTATACCATAAAATTTGGTAGAAGTAAGGAAAAAATAGACTTATTTGCGGCCAATTATTTCCACTTCTGTCTCCATTTTGATTTGTTTGCTTTCATAGATTTTATCCTTTACAAATTGGATCAAATTAAGAACATCTTCTGCCGTTGCACCACCGTTATTAACGATGAAATTCCCATGCATTTCCGAGATCTTTGCTCCACCAATTGAATACCCCTTTAAACCCGCTTCTTCAATAAGCTGACCAGCATAATTCGGCAATGGATTTCGAAAAATACTACCTGCACATGGAAGATTCCACGGCTGTGTCACTTTACGATAATCTTTATTCTTCTTCATTTCCGCCTGAATGCTCTCCCTGTCTCCTTCAGTCAGTTGAAAGACTGCACGAACAACGACCCCGGGGCGTTTTTTCTGTAGGACGGACGTTCGATAGGAGAATTCCATTTCATCATTGCTCAACCACTCCAGCTCGCCGTTTTCAAATAAGACAAGAGCCTTTGACAGGATTCTCGAAATATCTGAGCCATGTGCACCAGCATTCATATAGACTGCACCACCTACAGACCCGGGGATACCGCTAGCAAACTCCAATCCTGAAAGTCCCTTCTTGCTAATTGAGGTTGCCAATGCAACTAATGAGTAACCACTATCCACTGTTAATTCTGTCCCATTTAATTCAAACTGATCTAGGCCAGACCCCAGTTTGATCACGATGCCTTCGATGCCCCGATCGGAAACGAGTAAATTTGAACCTCTTCCAATTGCTCGCCATGGCACATTATACTGCCGAATAAGCTCCATCGTTTTTTGTAAATTTTCAACCGATGACGGCTCCACAAAGATATCTGCTGGTCCACCAATTTTTATGGTGGTATGATTCGCAAGCCGCTCGTTTTCTTTTACATTGCCTACATTCAGTTCTTTCAGCTTCGATATAAGCTCGTTCATGTTGACCTCCCTTTCATACTTGGGTTATTTAATTGTATGTTGACGTGGGCTAATTTGCTAAATCAATCATCACCTGATAGAGTCTCCCAGCTGCGTCACGTACTCCAAGATCCTCCGCTGACTTCTTCATGGATTGAAGCAAATCCTCATCCATGAAAATTTTGTCAATTTCCTCGACGAGCCTTTTACTTGTTAAATCCTTCTCAAGTAAAAGACGAGCAGCACCATGTTCACTTAAGGATCGGGCATTTTTTTCTTGATGATTATTTGTTACGTAAGGACTAGGTATTAATATGCTCGGAATTCCGAGGGCAGTTAATTCAGCAAGAGTCGTCGCTCCAGCCCGGGCTACTGTTAAATCAATTCCTGCCAGAACCTCAGGCATATTGTGGACAAACGACTTAATAACAACATTATGAGGGCTTCCGACTAGCTCTACTTCCTTCTTCACGGCATCAAAGTGGGCATCCCCTGTAACATAAAGTACCTGATATGGCTTTCCACTAAATTCCGAGAAGGATTTGATTACCGCTTCATTGATCGGCCTTGCCCCCCTGCTCCCCCCAAAGATCAACACAGCAGGTACATCGAGCCTTAAGCCCACTGATTCTCTTCCTTGCTTTCCATCCTGGTTCAACACCTCAGATGCACGTGGGTTCCCTGTAAATACCACCTTCTCCTTTGGAAAGAAGCCCTCTGCCTCTTTATAGCAAATCGCAATTTTATCGACGTAACGGCTTAAAAATTTATTAGTTAATCCAGGAATGCTGTTTTGCTCGTGAATAATCGAAGGAATACCTAGCTTGGCAGCCGCATAAACGACGGGACCACAAACATAACCCCCAGTACCGATAACAACGTCAGCATTAAATTCCTTCAACAATTTCTTACTTCTTGATACTCCCTTTAAAAATCGATAGATGGTCTTCACATTTTCAAAGGACAATTTTCTTTTGAAGCCTGTTATATGTATTGATTCAAACGGAATGTTCTCTCTTCGAACTAGCTTCCCTTCTAACCCCTGCTCCGTCCCAATATATAGAAACTCAGCATCCTTATTAACCTTTTGAATTTCTCGAATCAAGGCTAAAGCCGGATAGATATGACCTCCGGTGCCTCCACCGCTTACAACAATTCGCAATTCTATCACCTCTTTCAACATTTTACTAAAAAAAAGCTATGCTTTACTAGTGAAACGGGAAAAGTCCGGAAAAAGAAAGAAGCCCTGATGTCAGGGCAAAATAAAGGGTTGAAGAAAAGACAGCATTAATATCTCGAATGTCTGCTTATATTTAAAAGAACCCCGATAGCAAGAAGCATTAAGGTTAAGGAAGAACCTCCATAGCTGAGGAATGGCAAGGTGATTCCGGTAACAGGCATGAGGCCAGTCACCACACCTATATTAATCATCACCTGGATCGCAATCATGGCGATGATCCCCACTGCCAATAAGCTACCAAATAAATCGGGTGCACCCAAGGCAATTCTAATTCCCCTCCATAATAACAAGGCAAATAAAAGAAGAACAAAGGAACCGCCAATAAAGCCTAGTTCTTCTGCCAGAATAGCGAAAATAAAATCTGTTTGTGGTTCAGGTAAATAGAAGAACTTCTGTCTACTTTGTCCAAGTCCTAAGCCAAACAAACCACCTGGACCAATGGCGTACAAAGATTGGATAATCTGGAACCCACTATTTTGAGCATCTGACCACGGATCCAAAAAAGAGGTAATCCTCTTAATTCGATAAGGAGCAGAAGCAATAAGCCCGACGAACCCAAGAAGTCCAAGAACACCTAGACCAACAAAATGACTGATTCTCGCCCCAGCAATAAAAATCATCAC
Organism: Bacillaceae bacterium UBA7792; assembly: GCA_002480735.1. Taxonomy (GTDB): domain Bacteria; phylum Bacillota; class Bacilli; order Bacillales; family Cytobacillaceae; genus Robertmurraya; species Robertmurraya andreesenii. The sequence goes on from DLCS01000284.1 coordinate 7,472, forward strand.
AATACATGTCCCGACCATCACAGTTCCAGTTCCAAGATCAGGCTGCAGCATAATCAGCCCAAATGCTAAAAATACAAGACCTAATGATGGAAAAAGTCCTTTTTTCAATGAGGTAATGTTCCTTTGATTTTCTGATAAAAATTTCGCCAAAAAAGCAATCATCGCAAGCTTCATAAATTCCGAGGGCTGAATGGCGAAGGCTCCTACTCCAATCCAGCTTCTTGACCCATTTCTCCATTCCCCAATCCCAGGAATGAGAACTAAAACTAAAAGGACAAAGCAGAAAATCAAGATGCCCTTAGCAAACTTTCTCCATGTCCAATAATCAATATTCATCACAAAAAACATTGCTACCACTCCAACTCCTGCAAAAAGCATTTGTCTTTTAGCAAAAAAGAAGGAGTCTTCAAATTTATAATCAGCCCAAACGGCACTGGCACTATAGACCATAATTAGGCCTAGGGCAAGCAATGATAACGTGACAATGATTAGAATAAAGTCAGGAGTCGTTTTTTTTGTCGGCAATTTGAACACACCTCGAATGCAAGTTTGAAGGGCCGAGTTGTTCTCTGCTAAAAATGCTTCTGCAGATGCCTATGCACCTTATGCATATATGTTCCCTTCGTTACTCGCACCGAGTAAAACCCGTTCACGGTATACATAAGGCTGAAATCAGCAAAGTAATCTGGACTAGCCCTTACTTAAGCTTATGCACCGCATGGACAAAAATGTCTCCCCTAACCTCAAAAGTTTTGTACTGATCCCAGCTAGCACAGGCTGGTGATAAAAGGATCACATCACCTGGGCTTGACAACTGGTAGGCTACGGGAACGGCTTTCTCAACATTATCGACACGCTCGATCTGTTTTATTCCTGCCTCCCTTGCGACTCTTTCAATTTTCCCAGCGGTTTGACCGAATGTCACAACAGCCTTGACATGCTTCAAGGACGGAATCAGCTCATCAAATTCATTCCCCCGATCGAGCCCACCTGCAAGCAGAATGATAGGCTCCGAAAATGCTGCGAGAGCCTTTGTCGTGGCAAGAATATTTGTTGCCTTTGAGTCATTATAGAATTTTCGTCCATCAATTTCTGCAATGTACTGGAGGCGGTGCTTCACTCCCTTAAAGGAATGTAAGACCCTGTAGATCGCTTCATTATCAACACCTGAAAGCTTTGCTGCAGCAATAGCGGATAAAATATTCTCGAGGTTATGCGCACCCGGAAGAACTACATCACATAGCTCCATAACCCTTTCATTTCGGAACCAAATCGAACCGTCCTCCACATATGCCCCATTATCAACAATCTTTGTCGTTGAAAAAGGAATGATCTGTGCATTCGACTGCTTCGCGATCTCAAGCACCTGCTCCTGATCAGCATTCACAATAAAATATTCATGTTCTGTTTGATTTTTCGTAATATTAGCCTTTGCCTTCCAATAGGCATTAAGATCCCCATGATAGTCTAAGTGGGCCTCATATAAATTGGTGATAATAGCAATTCGAGGGTTGAACTGATCGATTCCCATTAGCTGAAAGGAAGAGAGCTCGATGACAATATGGTTCTCAACTGTCGCCTCACGTGCTACATCGGAAGCAACCGTCCCGATATTTCCTGCAATTAGAGGAGATTTGTCTCCCTCTTTTAGCATTTCAAAAATAAGCGTTGTCGTGGTCGTCTTCCCATTTGTTCCCGTAATCCCGATGAATGGCGCTTCTGACACCTGGTAGGCAAGCTCTACCTCGGTAATAATCGGAATCCCTTTTTCCATCGCTCTTTGGATCATTGGATTGTGGTAGGGGATTCCTGGGTTCTTGACGATTAATTCAAAGCCTTCGTCAATCAACTCAACTGGATGCTCACCACAAATAACCGTTATCCCTTGTTCGAGTAACCCTAGTGCCTCGGGATTCTCGGATAACGGTTTCTTATCATTAATCGTGACAAATGCCCCTAATCTATGCAAAAGCGAGGCTGCACTGACCCCGCTCTTAGCTAATCCAAGCACCAAAACCTTCTTATGATGATATGTCTTTATGTTTTTCACTTACAACCACACCTCAATATAAATTCCAAGCACGGCAAAAATTAATCCTACTACCCAAAAAGTCACGACTACTCTCCACTCTGACCATCCTATCAGCTCATAATGGTGGTGCAGCGGACTCATGCGGAATATCCGTTTGCCAGTTGTTTTAAAGGAAATCACTTGTAGTATAACCGATAATGTCTCAATGACAAAGACTCCACCGATAATAATTAGCAGAATTTCAAGCTTCAAGAGAATCGCCACTGCTGCAATCGCTCCACCCAACGCAAGGGAACCGGTATCTCCCATGAAGACCTTTGCAGGATGTGCATTAAAGACCAAAAAGCCGAGCACGGCCCCAACAACAGCAACGGAAAAGACCGCAATCTCAAGCTGTGATAGATTCCAAGCTAGCACGGCAAATGCGCCGAAAGCAATCGCTGCGGTTCCAGATAAAAGGCCGTCAAGACCATCTGTGAGATTGACAGCATTCGAAAATCCTACGAGCCAGAAAACGATGAACAGTACATAACCCCAGCCTAAATCAAATGAGATATTCGTGAGCGGAATAGAAATGACTGTAGAAAAATCATAATGCTGCAAAATCAAGAAAAATACAAGCGCAACAATGATTTGCCCGAATAATTTTTGAAGGGAGGTCAGCCCTAAATTTCTCTTTAATGCCACCTTTATAAAATCGTCTAAGAAGCCTAATAGACCATACCCAAATGTAACAAAAATCAATAAATATGTATGGATCGTTGGCGCACCGTACTTGCTAATCATAATAAAAGTAGTGACAACGATAGAAAGCAGGATCACCAAACCACCCATTGTAGGTGTTCCAGATTTTTTCTTATGGGATTTAGGCCCTTCTTCACGAATGCTTTGTCCAAATTTCAACCTTCTTAAGAAAGGAATAAAAATGGGAGAAAGGATAACGGAAATGAGAAACCCTAATAAAATCGTAAAAAATATAACTTGCTCAAGCATTTTTGATTCCTTCTCCTCTCAAATACAACATGTGCATGTTCTTCACTTCCATTACAGCATTATCATATGTTTCATAAAAATCTTTAAGAAGTTTTTCATCGAAAAAATGAAAAAACGTCTTGTCCTTTTTCTCATGGGTATGATTGCATGAATCTATCCCTTATTTTGTATCGCTTCTTTTGCGATGAATCGATCATCAAAATCAAATACTTTATCCCCGATGATTTGGTAGGTTTCATGACCTTTTCCAGCGATTAAAATGATATCATCGGCATGAGCACCCTGCACGGCCTGCTGAATCGCTTCCTTGCGATCAACGATCACTTCGTAATCCTTGCCTTCTACACCAGATTCCATATCCTTTAGGATGCTAGAAGGATCCTCACTCCTTGGATTATCGGATGTAAAGATCGCTCGGTCACTATACTCACATGCAATTTGCGCCATTAACGGCCGTTTCGTCCGATCTCTGTCTCCCCCACAGCCAACTACCACGGAGATTTTTCCCTTGGCAAATTGCTTAATGGTCTTAAGGACATTTTCGAGACTATCCGGTGTATGAGCGTAATCAACGATCACAGTAAATTCCTGGCCAGCCTGCACCAGTTCAAACCTACCGGCAACCCCCTTCACGCTTTCCAGGGAAGCAATTGCACGCTCAAGGGGATATCCTGAACACAGGGCTGCTCCTAGGCTTGCAAGAACATTATAAACGCTGAATTTCCCAATCAATTGGATTGAAACCTTATGTACTCCAAAAGGGCTCAAAAGCTCAAACTCAGTCCCTTTCGCTGACATGTGAATATTTACCGCCTGCAGATTTGCTTTGTTATCGATTCCATAGGTTAAAATATGGGCACTGGTGGACTCCATGTACATATTACTTGCTTCATCATCCACATTCAGAACCGCATATTTCGGCTTTTCATATTGGTATGTATTGCCTAACTGAGAGAACAATAAGCTTTTTGCCCTTTTATACTCTTCCATTGTTTGGTGATAATCCAAATGATCCTGAGTGAGATTCGTAAACACAGCCACATCAAAATCAGTTCCGTGAACCCTTCCCTCCACTAAGGAGTGAGAGGACACCTCCATCACAGCTGTTTGAACGCCTGCCTCAACCATTTGATGAAAGGTTCGTTGCAGCGTGAGGCTTTCTGGTGTTGTATTTTTCGTTTCCAGTTGCATATCACCAATTTTGGTATACATCGTTCCGATTAAACCTGTAGCTTGACCGGCATCAGCAAGAATTTTTTCAATTAAATGACTCGTTGTCGTTTTCCCATTTGTTCCCGTAATCCCGATCAAATGAAGCTTATGACTCGGCTGGCCATAAAATGCATCAGCAAGCACGGCCATCGCCCTTCTCGTGTCTTCGACGACGATAACAGGAACATTTAATGCTAAAGGTCTTTCTGCGAGGACAGCAACCGCCCCTTGCTCCACAGCCGCTTCCGCAAAATCATGACCATCCACCGTGTACCCCTTTATACAAATAAATAAGCTTCCCTGTGAAACCTTACGATTATCATTCTCGATTGAAGAAATATCCGGATCATCTTTGATTTCATGATTTAATAGGCGAAGATGACTTAGTAGTGTCTGTAATTTCATTTCGATCAAATCCTCTCTAGAAACTCGCGCCTTTTATTTTACATGAAAACCAAACATTTCGCTATTAATTCTAGAAAGAGGGTAAAAAAATAGGGAGGCGAACCTACCATTGCCCCCCGCCTAACTCATTCTTCCTTATCCTTTGATTGTTCACCCTTTTTGCTTTTACTCTTCGTCTCTGGTTCGTCAAAATATAGTCTGATTGTCGAACCTTCCTTTAGCTTGATGCCTGCTTGTGGGGATTGCTTCACAACCGTATTGCCCTCACCGCTAGCATCGATCTTAAAGTTGACAAAAACCTCGCGAATTTCTTTTTTCGTCAATCCAACAAGATTAGGGACTTCAATCATGACGGGATCTTCCCATGTCTTCCTTACCTTGTCAATTTGATCCTTCCTTTGTTCCACTCCCATTGCTCTTAGGCTATCACCGATAATATTACCTACGATTGGGGCTGCAACGAAACCTCCAAATTGAATCGTTCCCTTTGGATTATCCACTGCGACATATACAACAATTTGTGGATCGTCAGCTGGTGCAAAGCCAATGAAGGAGACAATATGGTTGTTTTCCATATATCTGCCGTCTTTAACCTTTTGGGCTGTACCTGTTTTCCCCCCAACTCGGTATCCCTCCACAAATGCTCTTCCCCCAGTCCCTTGGGCGACAACAGTTTCGAGTGCATATCTAATTTTGTTTGAGGTTTCTTCGGAAATGACCTTTCTCTTCGCAACAGGAGATTTCTTCATCACGATTTCCCCTGTGACTGGGTCAACTAACTCTTTGGCAATATATGGCGTGTATAGGGTTCCACCATTAATGGCTGCCGACAAGGCCGTCACCTGTTGGATTGGCGTAACAGAAACCCCTTGGCCAAAAGCCGTTGTTGCCAGTTCAACTGGACCGACTCGCTCTAAGTTAAATAAAATCCCTTTGCCCTCACCCTGCAAATCAATTCCTGTTTTTTCACCGAACCCGAAATTCCTAATGTACTTAAACAGCGTATCCTTGCCAAGACGTTGTCCTAATTCAACAAAGCCTGGGTTACAGGAGTTTTGGACCACCTCTAAAAAGGTTTGATCACCATGTCCTCCTCTTCTCCAGCAACGTAGAGTAGATCCGTCAACCTTTACAGAACCAGAATCATGGAAATGCTCTTTTTCTAAATTGACCTTTTCTTCCTCAAGTGCTGCGGCAAGGGTAATAATCTTAAAGGTAGACCCAGGCTCATAGGTGCTCCAGACAGGTAGATTTCTGTTGTATACCTCTGGGGCGACATCCTGATAATTAGTCGGGTTAAAGCCAGGTCTCGAGGACATCCCTAATATTTCCCCTGTATTCGGATCCATAGCAATGGCAATCAGCCCATCGGGATTGTAGGTTGCCTCCGCAATATCAAGCTCCCTTTCCATGATGGTTTGCACCTTAGAATCAATCGTTAGCTTCAAATCAAGACCATCGACTGGCGCTTGATAATCATCGGCTTTATCATTCATGCGATGATGCTTGGCATCTGCGTAGAATTGAACAGAACCCCTTTCCCCCTTTAACTGTTTATCATAAAAGAGCTCTAGTCCCATTAAGCCTTGATTATCTATTCCCGTAAAACCTAATACATGTGATAAATAGTTCCCAAATGGATAATATCTTTTGGAATCTTCTCCAAGATAGACACCAGGTAGGTTCAATGCTCGAACCTCGGCGGCCTTCTCATTAGAAATTTTTCTTCCAGCAGATAATCTTACATTAATCTCTCCTTTTGTAATCTCCGTGTATATTTGCTCCTTAGATCCATTTAGGACAGCGGCTAACTTTTCTGCTGTCGCAGCTGGATCTTCGATTTGTCTTGGAAAAACATATACAGTTGGAGCACTCATATTGGTTGCTAAGGCAATTCCATTACGATCAACGATTTCGCCTCGTTCTGCTTCAAAAGGAATTTCACGATTCCATAATTCTTCAGCACCATCGGTCAGCCAGTCTCCAAGAAGAAATTGAACATAACCGAGCCTTACATCAATTATTAAAAATATGAAGAAGCCTACTAACAAGGCAATCGTTAGCCGCTTCCTGACTGTCACATTTGATACCCTCATTGAACGATCCTCCCTCTAGTGTGGCTCGTTCCAATATATGCTTGTACAAAAACAAATAGAACGCACCAAAATGGGTGCGTTCTATTTGTTTTAACCTCCATTAGGAGTTTCTTCTTCCTCGCTTGGTTCTTCTTTTTCATCAGGTGTTTGCAGAAGAACAACTAAATAATCTCCTTCATTCATTTTCGTCCCCACCTGGAGATTTTGCTTCGTTACATATCCACTGCCCGTTATATTCAGCTCTAATTTGGCTAAGTTGGCAATCTTCATCACATCACGAAGCGACCATCCTGTCATATCCGGAATCGTGATATCACCATCTGTTTGAATCACAACCTTTTCCCCTTCTAATAAAGGCTGCCCCTTCTCCGGAAGCTGTTTGATGATATTGTTTCCATTTCCGAGCACAACCGTGTGAACACCTAGCTTACTGAGTACTTCTGAGCCGCTTTCTACACTCATTCCCGTTACCCCAGGAACGTTGATTGTCTTTGCAGCTTCTATCTCTGTTGGTTGAATGCTCAAATATTGAAGGCTGTTTTTCATGACCTGTTTAAAAATCATCGAAACAGGCTTTGAGCCCTCCGAAGAGCTTTCAATTTGCGGCTGCTGAACAGCCACATAGACAATCAGCTGTGGGTCTTCTGCTGGTGCCATCCCTAAGAAAGAGAACACATAATTATTTTTTCCGTGAACATATTTCCCATTTTCCGTAAAATTCGCTGTCCCAGTTTTTCCTGCTACATTATAGCCTTCAATATTATATTTTTCATGACCGGTCCCTTTCGGTGATGTGATAACCGTTTCCAACACATCACGAACCTGCTTGGCTGTCTTTTCCGAAATTGGATGTCCCACTACCTCCGGTTCGGTTTCTTTCACAATCTTCTTTGTGTTTGGATCGACAATTTTGTCGATAATATGTGGCTTTAACATTTCACCATTGCCTGCAACAGCGGTTGCTGCCTGAATTTGTTGGATCGCCGTTATCGCTGTCCCTTGCCCATAGCCTGTTGTGATTTTGTCAAGAGGATAATTATAAACGATTTTGCCCCCGACCTCATTAGGAAGTTCAATTCCTGTCGGGTCTTCAAAGCCAAATTTCGTTAAATATTCACGGTACTTGTCAAAGCCTAGTTTTTCGTTGACAATTTTTGCTATGGCTACGTTGGAGGAGCGCTGGATTCCCTCTAAATATGTAATCGGTCCCCAGCCAACCTTATTATGGTCGCGTATCGCATCAGATTTTTTCGTAACTTTATATGAACCAGATTGATAATATTCTCCCAAGTTCAGAACCTGTTCCTCAAGTGCCGCAGCTAATGTGAATATCTTCATTGTGGATCCTGGTTCAAAGGATACTTCAACTGCTTCATTGAGCCAAGTCTTATCAATGCCTTCCTTCGTTTTTGGGAGATC
>DLCS01000283.1:0-7192 GCA_002480735.1 Bacillaceae bacterium UBA7792
CGATTGCGAAGGCAATGGTGAACTCCAAGCATACAGCTCCACATGTTACTTTAATGGATGAAGTGGATGTAACCAAGCTTGTTGCTAGCCGTAAGAAATACAAGGAAGTTGCTGCAAGTAAGGGAATTAAACTTACATTCCTTCCATATGTTGTGAAGGCTCTAACAAGTGCATTACGTGAATATCCAGTGTTCAACACATCACTAGATGACGCAACAAATGAAATTATTCATAAGCATTATTACAATATTGGAATTGCAGCAGATACGGATAGAGGCTTACTAGTTCCTGTTGTAAAGGATGCTGACCGCAAATCTATTTTTGCCATTTCTCAGGAAATTAATGAACTTGCTGCAAAAGCACGTGATGGAAAATTAGCTCCAGATGAAATGAAGGGCGCATCTTGTACGATTTCTAATATTGGTTCCGCAGGTGGCCAGTGGTTCACACCAGTTATTAATCACCCTGAGGTAGCTATCCTTGGAATCGGCCGCATTGCCGAAAAACCAATCGTTAAAGATGGTGAAATTGTAGCCGCTCCTGTCCTTGCTGTTTCACTAAGCTTTGATCATCGAATGATCGATGGTGCGACTGCTCAAAATGCATTAAATCACATCAAGCGCTTATTAAATGACCCAGAATTAATGCTAATGGAGGCGTAATAAATGGTAGTTGGAGATTTTCCTATTGAGACAGATACAATTGTAATTGGAGCAGGTCCCGGGGGATATGTGGCAGCCATTCGTGCCGCACAATTAGGACAAAAGGTAACCATTGTTGAAAAAGGAACTTTAGGTGGAGTTTGTCTAAATGTTGGATGTATTCCCTCTAAGGCACTAATCGCTGCCGGACACCGTTATGAAACTGCAAAAGAATCAGCTGCGATGGGAATCACGGCTGAGAATGTGAAAGTCGACTTTTCGAAGGTTCAAGAATGGAAGGGCAGCGTAGTTAAGAAATTAACTGGCGGTGTAGAAGGATTATTAAAAGGAAATAAAGTGGATATTGTTAGTGGTGAAGCATATTTCGTCGATGCAAACACATTGCGTGTGATGACGGAAAGCTCAGCACAAACCTATACCTTTAAGAATGCAATTATTGCTACAGGTTCTCGTCCAATCGAGCTACCAACCTTTAAATATTCTAACCGTGTGATTAACTCAACTGGTGCCTTAAGCTTACCGGAAATTCCTAAGAAACTAGTCATTATTGGTGGCGGTGTAATCGGGGTTGAGCTAGGTACAGCTTATGCTAATTTTGGAACTGAAGTAACCATTCTTGAAGGTAGCGCAGAGCTTTTTGCTGGTGCGTTTGAAAAGCAAATGTCTTCCCTTGTTTCACGTAACCTGAAGAAAAAAGGTGCAGAAATCGTAACAAATGCAATGGCAAAAGGTGTCGTAGAGAAAGAAGACGGCGTCGTTGTTACGTATGAAGCAAAAGGTGAGGAGAAATCTATCGAGGCAGACTATGTTCTTGTTACGGTTGGTCGTCGTCCTAACACAGATGAAATGGGTCTTGAACAGGCTGGTATTGAGCTTTCAGATCGCGGTCTAATTGCGATTGATAAGCAATGCCGGACAAATGTCCCTAATATTTATGCGATTGGGGATATCGTTGCAGGTCCACAGTTAGCACATAAAGCCTCTTATGAAGGAAAAATTGCTGCTGAAGCTATTTCTGGACATAATTCACAAATTGATTATATTGGAATCCCAGCTGTCGTTTTCTCTGATCCAGAACTTGCATCAGTTGGCTACACAGAAGCTCAAGCAAAAGAAGAGGGAATCGAAGTTGCAGCTGCGAAATTCCCATTTGCAGCCAATGGACGTGCTTTATCATTAAATAGCACAGATGGCTTCTTAAAGCTTGTTACCCGCAAAGAGGATGGATTAGTTATTGGTGCACAAATTGCCGGACCAAGCGCTTCAGACATGATTGCTGAATTAGGCCTAGCGATTGAAGCAGGCATGACTGCAGAGGATTTAGCCTTAACCATTCATGCTCATCCAACTCTTGGAGAAATTACAATGGAAGCAGCAGAGGTTGCTCTTGGCAGCCCAATTCATATCGTAAAATAAACAAACAAAAGTCCTTTCTCGCACAAACGAGAGAGGACTTTTGTTTTTCTCTAGTATAGTTAAAAGCGGTCCTAATTTGATAGAGCAGCCGTTATAGGTTGAATGATATCCTCTTTTGTATTTTCACCATCAACCTTAGCCACAATCTTCTCATTGTAAACGACAATGAGAGCTGGGCAATCCGTTCCTTTAAGTACAGATAAATGCTCCCCTGCTTTATTGGGAGACATCGTCTTCATATTTCGAAATTCCTCTGGAAACTGTTGTCTCAGTTCAATAATGGCATCATAATATGGAGCTTCAATTTGAAGATCCGCTGTCTTAGATTCATTGGATAAAAATACAACTTGTTTTATGTTCCTCTCAAACTGAAGATTTGCATCCTCTGAATGCTGGCAAGCCGTTACAAGAGACAGAATTATCATGATAACCGGTAAGACTCTCATCTTATAGCCTCACTTTTCATATATTACTACCGAGAACCATTACTTTCTATCTTATCATAGAGAATTTTTTAAACATTCAATGTCACCTAAATGTTACACAAATGAAAAATATCAACCTTCTTTTTATCATAGAATGAATTAATCTTTAAATTAGGTGGTAGCTCGATGAAGAATTATATTGTTTTGGTAATTCAGTTAATGATATGGAGTGGTTATACGCTCATTGAATGGCTATCGAAGCATGACCAGGGCTTATATAATTTTCTCATGTTTTGCGTATTTCTCTATATTGCGATCATTTCAGCAAATACTATTGTCCGCTCTTTAAGAAAAACGTTCATTCTCACCTTGTCAAGCCTAGTTATTTATACATTTATTCATACCATTTTAAATTTTATCTAGTCGATGGCTATTATTTTCTAATACAATAGAGGAGATAACTAGCTGAATATGTAGGAGTGACTAGATTGAAAAAATTGCTTATCGTCTTATCTCTAATTGCACTAATGGCTGGCTGCAGCAACACACAGTCCAAGGAAGAGAAAAAGGAAAAGACAAGTGAGCCTGCCAGTAAGGTTCAAGAACAACAGGTGGTCAAGGATGATGAAACGAAGCAGGAGGCTGAGACCGTCGTTACGGAAGTTACAAAGCTCGAGCCTCTATATGAAATCAATCAAAAAAATTGGTCTGTGGTGCCAATTGGAGACGCAGATGAGAATATTGTCTTACTAACGATTGATGATGCGCCTGATAAGCATGCCTTAGAAATGGCCCATACCCTGAGCGAGCTAGGAGTGAAAGCAATCTTCTTCGTCAATGGCCATTTTCTTGAGACAGGGGAAGAGGCGAAGGTTCTAAAGGAAATTCATAATCTAGGGTTTCCAATCCGAAACCACACCTATTCACATCGTAATTTAAAGGACTTAAATGAAGAGGAGCAAATCAAAGAGATTGTATCAGTAAGTGATCGAGTTGAAGAAATAACCGGTGAAAGGCCAAAATTCTTTCGAGCTCCTTTTGGGGTGAATACGGATGTCTCAAGAAAGGTTGTCGCTGATGAGAAAAGGATTTTGATGAATTGGACCTATGGCTATGATTGGGAGAAGGATTATCAATCCAAGGAAGCGCTAGTGGATATTATGGTCAATACCCCATTTCTCAAAAATGGCGCCAATTTACTTATGCACGATCGGGCTTGGACAAATGAAGCTCTTGCAGATATCGTAAAAGGAATTCAAGCAAAAGGATTTGAAATGGTGGATCCGAATCTTATTCGAACAATAGAATAATAAGCGAAAAGGACAGCTTTGCCGTCCTTTTCGTTTATTTCCTTGGATAATAGTACATGATTCTGCCATTGAAAAGATGAAGCTCTCCTTTAAGCTTCTTGGCAAGGAACTTGCAGAATTCATTTGCTTTCCCTTTATCCCCAAATGTTGAGGTTTCTGGAAGGGTAATCTGAATGTAGGCCTGCTCGCGTTCTGTTCCATCGTCATCGGTGAGTTTTTCTTTATCAACACCGAGTAGAATGATATTGTAGTTATTTTCGTGGGACTTTAAATAGAACCATTTTCCCTTTCCCTCTGGTTTTTCGATAATTTCATAAGGAAAGGATGCTTCCTTGTACTCCCAATCTACCTGCATGCCTGTTTTACCTGTAATGTCTTTATAATAATGGAATAGCTCTATCACATCTTCTGTGGTAACGCTTTCCTTTTCCGATTCAGGAACGAGTTTTATGTAAGCATTGCTTGGCATTGAAACTTCCCCCATTTCTAACATACTTTTGCAAAATAACCCACCTTTGTTTCTATTCTATTCTATCAAAGTTTTAAAAGAAGTGACAACAATCAGAGTGAAAAATCCACTTTGCATAAATAAGTAGCATAAATGAGGACTTTTTCTCGAAGATTAGGTTATGGCAATTATATGACATATTAATGAAAGTCATTGAATAATATGTCGAAATAAATTATAATAAAATTCTAAAAATTAAAATAAAAAGGAGGCTCCATATGGATCTATTTGAAAAATTATATGATGAGGAAGAAAAGTCAAAGGTTCGCTTTGTGGGATTTACAACTGAGTCCACCCGCTATGATTTTGGCATTGTTTACACAAGTTTGTTTTTTGGCAAACCTCTTGTCATTTGCATGCAAACTGGCCGCTCTACACTCCTCGACCCAAAAGACCTCGAAGATATCGAGTATATCCAATCTGCTTTTCGGATTCAAGACGAGCAGCAAGCCATTGATTTAATTGAATTCTTCAAAACTGCTTTGCCAATTCTGCCCTTTGAACCTCAGTATGAATAAAAGGAAGTGGACAAAAGAAGAGCATACTCATTAGAGTATGCTCGTTATTATTATGCGATAAGATTATTTTTCTTCGTTTGTTGGGTGGCAGCAGCTGCATTTTGCGTAAAGAACTGTTACCTTTTCATCTTCATAATGATCAATTGTTGACTCACATGTTTGGCAAACGATTGTACCCATCTTTCATTTCTCCTTTGTGTTAGGTTATCTTGCATGATGACTTGAAAGCGTTTAATAATCTTTAATTACATAATAATATAACATTATTCGAAAATCAAGCATAAATTGTATAACACATTTGGTTTTTTTCTCGTAAAGGTATGACCAACTCATCCCAATCCGCAAACAAAAAATCGGCCATAGCGGCCGATTTTTATCTAATTGCTTTATATTCTTTGATGACACGGAGCATTCTTGCATCGAAATTTTCCGGTCCTTGTACAGGTAATCCGACTTCAATATTTTTCTTAATGTAGAGGAGGTTTTCTTTTGTGACAATCTCCCCTGGGATAAAAATAGGAATCCCTGGTGGATACACCATAATAAACTCCGCAATAATTCTTCCTTCAGACTCATCAAAAGGGACTAGCTCAGTCTCCGCATAAAAAGCATCCCTTGGTGTTAGAGCGAGCAAGGGAATCTCTGGCAAGAGAACCTTTGTATGGGCTTGCTCCTTCTTTTCGGTTCGCATTTTTGAGAGAGCTCTGAGAGCTTCTAATAAGATATCCGCCTCTTTATAGGTGTCTCCTGGGGTGATGATGCAAAGAATATTATATAAATCAGAAAGCTCAACCTCAATATTGTACATTCCTCTTAGCCATTTTTCGACTTCGTAGCCGGTTAAACCAAGCTCCTTCACGGAGATGATCAATTTAGTCGGATCGTAATCATGGGCAGCCTCCGTTTCAAGGATTTCTTCACCAACACAGTACAGATAATCGATCCGATTGATTTCTCTTCTCATATATTGAGCAAGCTCAATTGTTCGCTCAATTAATTCATGTCCCTTTGTTGCAAGCTGCTTCCGCGCGACATCAAGAGATGCAAGCAGGAGGTAGGAGGTTGAAGTCGTTGTAAGCATGCTCAGAATGGACTGAACTCTTTTTGGAGAGACAAGCCCTTCCTTGACATTTAGGATCGAGCTTTGTGTCATAGAGCCTCCGAGCTTGTGAACACTCGTAGCAGCCATGTCTGCGCCCGCCTGCATCGCAGATAACGGCAGGCTATCGTGAAAATGGATATGAACACCATGTGCCTCATCGACTAAGACGGGGACATGATAAGAATGAGCGATTTCTACGATTTTTTTGAGATCAGCGGATATGCCGAAATAGGTTGGGTTAATCACCAGGAGTCCTTTAGCATCTGGATTCTGACTTAATGCCTTCTCCACCGCATGTGTTGTAATGCCATGGGAGATTCCAAGCTCTACATCAACCTCTGGATGGATAAAAACAGGAATAGCTCCAGAGAAAATAATCGCAGACATAACCGACTTATGAACGTTGCGTGGAACGATAATTTTATCTCCGGGTCCACACACGGCCATAACCATTGTCATAATAGCACCGCTTGTTCCTTGGACAGAAAAAAATGTATGGTCAGCCCCAAAGGCCTCTGCAGCCAAATCCTGTGCCTGCTTAATGATTCCTTTCGGAGCGTGCAAATCATCCAATGGACCAATGTTTATCAGATCAATTGATAAAGCATTGCCCCCAACAAAATCTCTGAAATCCGAATCCATTCCTGCCCCTTTTTTATGTCCTGGAATGTGAAATTGGATCGGATTTTTTTTTGCATGTTCAACAAGTCCGCTAAAGAGCGGCGTTTCTAATTGCGACAAATTCTCCTAACACCTCTTTACAAGATAATTTTGTTCATATAAAGTAGCATAAAACAAAAGAATTATAGCACTATTCATTTTCTCTGCATAGATATAGAATTTAGACTTCAAGATTAGTTTTTGAAGGTAAGAGGAAAATACACATGAAAAGTGCAAAATAATCAATTAAGCAGGTGAAAAAATGGAATATCAATACCCAATTGACTATCATTGGACGACAGAGGAAATCGTGGATGTCGTACATTTTTTTGAAAAGGTGGAAGCAGCCTACGAAAAAGGCATCGATCGCGAAGTCTTAATGAGCGCTTATCGCCGCTTTAAAGAAATTGTTCCGAGCAAAGCAGAGGAAAAAAAGCTTGATCATGAATTTGAGGAAACCAGTGGCTATTCGATCTACAGAGTCATGAAAAAAACGAAGGATGCCGATGCCAATACGAAAATAAGAATGTAAAAGCCCTCTGCCTAGAGGGTTTTTACATTCTTATTGGCATTAAACGTTTAAGCAAGCTT
>DLCS01000283.1:7379-19932 GCA_002480735.1 Bacillaceae bacterium UBA7792
CAAGCTTATATAAGGGTAGTAATTGTTTAAATACACGATCTACTGTAGCCATAAATTCTTCAGCGGACATGGTCACAGCCTTTTCTCTTGGAATGTGGTATCCGCAGAGGATTTCTGCCTTCTTGACCGATTGTAGCCGCTCAAAAAGTGACTGTAATTCTTCCTTGGACATTTGACTATGCAAATGAGCATCGGGCTTCATGTGATCACCAGACCAAACAAAATCAGGATTTGTTGATTGATAGATGAAATCAAGCTCTGCCGCTAATTTCTTCCCCAATTCCACCTTATTCGTCGCCTCGTAAATCATCGCAAACCAAATAAAGACATGAGTCTCCCAGAGCCCAATTTGGAAGTGCGGCAGCATTTTATACCCTCTTGGATTGCTAGAAAAGGCAACCCATGTATCATTTGGAGGGTTAACCGTTCTTCTTGCGTGTTTTGCAACATGAGCAAACATTTCCATGCCGGTTAATGAAGACAATGTTGGTGCGAAATGTTCGCCTAATGCTTCAAGCTTTGGTCGAATATTTGCCTTCAATGCATCCATTCTACTTTCGAACCCATCTATTTTAAATACATTAAAATCCGTATTCGTAAAGCCTACAAAAGTCATTCTAATCCTCCTTATCCCTTTGTCAAATATTGTAGCATATACAGGAAAAAACGGAAAATATACCGGCTTTTATCAAGTTTTTTGTCAAAATTAGGCAAAGGCACAAATTAGTTACAACTGAAGAAAAGCGCTCATATGATATAAAAAAATGAATGAGACCTTGAGATTAATGGAAAGGAGTGGGAAATATGAAACAATTAATGAATACGCTGCGAAAAAGAGATTTTGAAAAGGAACGTAAAGCAGTATTAAGACTTGAGATGGATTATGAATTGTTAACATTGTTCGATGCAATGATGGAAAAGAATGAAATCCAAAAAGCGAAAAGCAAAGAAAAGCTTGAAAAAATTAGAACGGAATTATTAAGGCTTAAGGCATTATAATATTGGCAGGGAGAACTGAAATATGGTGATCATGAGTTTTGTGTTCAATTCTTCTTAAAGCGAACTCCTAGAAAAATTAGGTGTTCGTTTTTTATTTTCTGAAGTGGGAAAAGTAAAATTAGTTGAACCATTTTCCCATTTCTATTACGCTAAGATAAAAGCTTGAGTATACGAGGATAGGAAGCTGATAAAGGGTGAAGGAAAACGAAATTTTAACCAATGCAACAACATGGATAAAAGAAGCTGGAGAGCGGATTGTACAATCCTTTCAAACAACCTTAAGTATAGAAACGAAAACGAATCCGAATGATTTGGTTACGAACATCGATAAGGACACAGAGAAATTTTTTATTGCTAAGATTAAGGAAAACTATCCAGAGCATCGAGTCTTAGGGGAAGAAGGAAACGGGGACCGATTGGAAGAGCTTAAAGGAATCGTTTGGATTATTGACCCAATCGATGGAACCATGAACTTTATTCACCAACATCGTAATTTTGCAATCTCGATCGGAATATATGAGGATGGAGTAGGGAAGATCGGATTAATCTATGATGTTGTGCAAGATGAGCTTTATTATGCATTAAAAGGAAAAGGGGCATTTGTTAATGGGACACCATTGCCCAAACTAACGAGCGTTAATATTTCTGAGGCCATTATCGGCCTTAATGCCACATGGGTAACACCAAATCGAAGAATTGATCCGTCAATTTTGGGGGCTCTTGTACGTGATGTAAGGGGGACAAGGTCTTACGGATCGGCAGCGATTGAAATTGCACAGGTGGCTGCAGGGAGATTGGATGCTTATATGACGTTAAGATTGTCTCCTTGGGATTTTGCTGGGGGGTTAATCCTGATTGAAGAGGTAGGAGGAGTCGCTAGCACATTAAAAGGTGAACCGATACAGCTTCTTGAACAAAATACGATATTTATCTCTAGGCCAGGTCTGCACGAACAAATACTTAAGAACTATCTTTACGGTAAAATATAGTATAAATGCGAAACCGGGCAGCTGCCCGGTTCTATAGATTTCCTTTTTCTCGCATTTTCCTCTTGGTCATAAAGCCCAACCCCATCACGCTAATAAAGGCAAAAAGCGTTACAGCAATCCAAAGGGGGCTTCGAACCCCAATGGCAATACCTATCCCCATCATGGAGAGGGTAGCTGCTAATGCTAAGCATAAGAATGGCCATTTTATTCCCCTCATCATATTCCCCCTTGATTCCACCGAGTTCTCAAAATTTTTTCATCCAATAATTATTTTACATAAAAAGCTTTTAAGTTTCTACCTCATTTGTGTTATAATATTTCAGTTAGACTACAAAATAATACTACATCTAAGAAGTGGGCAATTTTCGCATGTGTGAAAATAGGGCCTAGATGAATAAAGGTAGGAGTGGAATTTTTGAAGATCAGAGAGGATATACGCAACATCGCTATTATTGCTCACGTTGATCATGGAAAAACAACGTTAGTAGACCAATTGTTGAGACAATCTGGTACCTTCCGTTCGAATGAACATGTGGAAGAAAGAGCTATGGACTCAGGTGATATTGAAAGAGAACGTGGGATTACGATTTTAGCGAAAAACACAGCGATTCAATATAAAAATACGAAGATAAATATTTTGGATACTCCTGGGCATGCCGATTTTGGCGGTGAAGTGGAACGAATTATGAAAATGGTGGATGGCGTTTTACTTGTTGTCGATGCTTATGAAGGCTGTATGCCACAAACCCGCTTTGTATTAAAAAAAGCATTAGAGCAAAATTTAACGCCAATTGTCGTCGTGAATAAAATAGATCGTGACTTTGCTCGGCCACAGGAAGTTGTAGATGAAGTACTAGATTTATTCATTGAATTGGATGCGAATGAGGAACAGCTGGAGTTTCCAGTGGTTTATGCTTCGGGAATTAATGGTACGGCAAGCCTAGACCCTGAGAAACAGGATGAAAATATGCAGGTGCTGTATGATACGATTGTGGAGCAAATTCCAGCACCGATTGATAATAAAGAAGAACCACTTCAGTTCCAGGTAGCATTATTGGATTACAATGACTATGTTGGAAGAATTGGGATCGGAAGAGTATTCCGTGGTACAATGAAGGTAGGACAGCAAGTTGCTCTTATGAAGCTAGATGGATCTGTGAAGCAGTTCCGGGTTACAAAAATATTCGGTTTCTTTGGATTGAAGCGTGAGGAAGTGCAGGAAGCCTACGCAGGAGATTTAGTGGCCGTTTCCGGAATGGAAGATATCAATGTAGGGGAAACGGTTTGCCCAATTGAGCATCAAGAGGCTCTACCAGTTCTTCGAATTGACGAACCAACCCTTCAAATGACGTTTCTTGTGAACAACAGTCCTTTTGCCGGTCGGGAAGGAAAATTTGTTACGGCGAGAAAAATCGAAGAAAGATTACGTGCACAGCTACAAACGGATGTAAGCTTGCGCGTTGAGAACACCGATTCTCCAGATGCTTGGATTGTATCTGGTCGTGGTGAATTGCATCTATCCATTTTGATTGAAAATATGCGTCGTGAAGGCTATGAGCTGCAGGTTAGTAAGCCTGAGGTTATTGTGAAGGAAATCGATGGAGTTCGCTGTGAACCAGTTGAACGCGTACAAATCGATGTACCCGAAGAGAATACCGGAGCCATTATGGAGTCCATGGGTGCTCGCAAGGGTGATCTTCTTGATATGATTAATAACGGGTCTGGTCAAGTAAGATTGATTTTCATGGTACCTGCTCGAGGATTAATCGGTTATACGACTGAATTCTTGACCTTAACACGTGGTTATGGAATCATTAATCATAGCTTTGATAGCTATCAACCAATGGCACAAGGACAGGTTGGAGGACGCAGACAAGGAGTTCTCGTTTCGATGGAAACGGGGAAAGCATCAACCTACGGCATTATGCAGGTGGAGGACCGTGGCGTTATCTTCGTGGATGCGGGAACGGAAATTTATGAGGGAATGATTGTTGGTGAGCATAATCGAGAGAATGACATCACCGTAAATATCACCAAAGTAAAGCATGCAACAAACGTTCGTTCGGCCACAAAGGATCAAACCGCAGTGATGAAAAAACCAAGAATCATGACATTAGAGGAATCTCTAGAGTACTTGAACGAGGATGAGTATTGTGAGGTAACCCCACAATCGATTCGCCTCCGCAAGAAAATTCTTGATAAGAGTGAGCGGGAAAGAGTGGCGAAGAAGAAGAAATATGCAGAGATGAACTAGTGCGTTGTTAATGGGAGGATCGGAGTATGGATATTAATAATATGACTTTTTTTGCAGAACTATATAATGTCCGCGAAAATCCAGAAGTAGGTATGTGGCTTCTATACATTACGGTGGTGATCCTATCAATCATCGTGTTTAAATTAGGATTTGCTCGAAAGCTTTCCCTGTTAAAAAATATTGTCATATATAGCTTTTTGATTTTTGGATGTACCATCCTCTCATTATTTGCCGTTGGCTTACCAATTATTGAGGGGCTAATGGTCGCAGCGCTTATCCTTATTATTTACAAAATTCGTCTCAAGCAAGAGAGAAAGCAGCAAGGAAAAGAAGCGTAAAGGGGAACAGTATGAACTCATTACAGGATGCACTTTATAATTGGTTGACGATTAAGGTGGTTATAGACAAGCGCCCAGATGATACGGCGGCGGTTGAAACCGAAAAAATGTTCTATGATATTTTATTGGACAACCATCATTTGACGAATATCGAAGTGACAACAGATGAGGAAATGTACTATGTGGAATACGACCAAAAGGGAGAAAGAAAAAAGCAGAGATTCCCTCGGGAATTGATTGAAGTCATGCTGAAGCAGATTCAGAAAGAGCCTGAAAAATATCGAAACTTTAACGAATAAAAAAGATTGCCTAACTGCTACTTTTGTGAAACAGCTAAAACATGAAAAATCCGCTCTCACGTAGAGCGGATTTTTTGTCACTGGTTGGCTTACCAATCATCTTCCTCCGTTGCGGAACGGTATAGCCGAAAATTTCCTGTGGCGATTCGCGCTTGGGTTTTTTCCGTAATTCTAGCTTCGCATTTTTTGCACATGAATGTATGAATAGGACGATTTCGCAATCTTTTTGCTTGAAATGAATCATCCTCAAGGGTTTCAATTTGATCACAAATGACACATTTGACTCTCATCATTACACCTCTTAACTTGTTTCATTGCTTTAGTATATCATTCCATCGGATAAATGTCTTTGAATGGTGGGATTAAATCATCAAAATAAGGAATAGTATAAATATGCTAAAGGATAGAAATTTTAGGCAAAAATTGTGGTAACATTGTATATATCTAGTAGATGCAGATTTTAGGGGGGATGCATTATGGCCAATCGTGTTGAGCCCATCTTAATCAAACCATTGTTTGATGAGCTTCAAAAAGAACGATTCGTTACACTTGCAACCGTTGATTTTGAGACCGGAGGACCAAATGTTAGTGCGATTTCATGGATTTATGCAAGGGATGAACGAACGATCATTTTCGCTGTAGACAATCGTTCAAGAATCATCCAGAACATCCAGGAAAACAACCAAGTGGTTGTGAACATTATTGCGAATGAAAGTACATATTCCATAAGTGGTGAGGCGTCCCTTGTAAGTGAGAAAATTGAAGGGATTCCGTTAAAGCTTGCTTTAGTTTCGATAAAGGTCCAGGAGGTAAGAGATGTGATGTTTTATGGATCGAAAATCATTGTCGAACCTAAGTATGACAAGACCTATGACCTGGAAGCGGCAGAGCGTCTTGACAGGCAGGTAATGGAAGCGATGAAAAAGGCTTAGTCACATAAGTGACTAAGCTTCATCTGCCAGAACAGAGCTTCTCATGATGTAATTTCTAATCAAGATGATGATTGGACTGTTTTTTCTGCTGCTTCTCCAACTGTTTTGTTTCAGTCTCGTTTAATTTGTTCTTGGCTTTATCTACTGTATGTTCCCTAGGATTCGGATCAACCAAATCAGCAGGTACTTCAGGCATTAATCTACCGGATATATCGGCAAGCTCATTCATAATCCCGGCAACTGGTTTTCCGTCACGAATATCATTAGCTACCTCTCTAATTCGTGCTGTCATATCTGGGTCCGCAATTACAACTGCACGGGCACCGTAAGGATCTTTTTTCAAGCTCTCTGCGACAGAATATTTGATCGCTCCAACTTGAGAGCGCTCGATGTCCTCCTTTACATCAATCCCCACAAGGGCATAATTTCCTAATACAACAGCGGTCGCATCATTGACATTTGGAATACTCGTCGCTAAATCGACAAGATGCTGTGAAATTTCTTGACCGCTTTTTCGATCGACATTTTGAATTGTGCTGTTCTTTACATGGATGATTTGCTGCTGATTTCCAGCACCCTCTTCTGCTTCGTTATTGTTATTCGTCATTCCACAACCTGAAACAAGACTTAATATTAAAATAATGTTCAGCCATTTTCTCATGTTGTCACCTCCAAAAATATTGGGCATGCAGAAAATCATCATTCATTCGGGTTCGTTATGATTATTGTGTAAAACTTCTTCTATCTTTATTCGAGAAAACATATATTTTACAAAAGCTAAAACCTATCCAACGGTTAGAAATAAGAAAAAAAGACCAAAAAGGCGTAGGAGGCAAAGACTTGACGAAAATATATGTGTTAGATACAAATGTCTTGTTGCAGGACCCATATTCCATATTCTCATTTGAAGATAATGAAGTGGTCATTCCAGCAGTAGTATTGGAAGAAGTGGATTCAAAGAAGCGTAATATGGATGAAATCGGCAGGAACGCAAGACAAGTATCAAGACTCATTGACGGTCTAAGACAGACCGGAAAGCTTCATGAAAAAATTCCCCTTGAAAATGGCGGAGCCTTGCGCATTGAATTAAATCATCGGTCCTTTCAGCAACTGCAGGATATTTTTGTGGAAAAGACAAATGATAATCGAATACTTGCTGTTGCCAAAAATCTTTCCCTAGAGGAAGAAACTAAAAAGGATGGTAGACGTGTTATCCTCGTTAGCAAGGATGCTCTTGTTCGCGTTAAGGCAGATGCCATCGGACTTTATTCTGAAGATTTTCTAAGTGATCGAGTGGTGGAAAATGATCATATTTATACTGGAATTGTCGAACAATTCGTCGATATTGCATTATTAAATCGGTTTTATGAAAAAAAAGAAATTCCTTTAACTGAATTTCCAAACAGCAATCCTCTTTATCCCAATCAATTTGTGCTGATGAAAGACTCTCTCGGCTCATCTGCTTCTGCGATTGGTATGGTAGATCAGCAAGGAATACTCGTCAAAAAGCTCGTCTTTGAGCAAGATCATATTTGGGGGATTCGGTCTAGAAATGTTCAACAATCGATGGCAATCGAACTGCTGCTTCGACGAGATTTGTCGCTTATTACATTAATTGGTAAAGCGGGTACAGGAAAAACATTACTAGCGTTAGCTGCGGGATTGATGCAGACAGAGGATTTTGGCAATTACAAAAAGCTTCTTGTTGCAAGGCCAATCGTACCTGTGGGTAAGGATCTTGGCTTTTTACCTGGTGAAAAAGAGGAAAAGCTACGTCCGTGGATGCAGCCAATCTATGATAATCTAGAATACCTATTTAACGTAAAAAAACCAGGAGAACTGGATGCGATCTTAGCTGGTATGGGTTCGATCGAGGTGGAGGCATTAACCTATATTAGAGGGAGAAGCATTCCAGAACAATTTATCATCATTGATGAGGCACAGAATCTAACGAAGCATGAGATCAAGACGATTCTCACGAGAGTGGGAGAAAAAAGCAAAATTGTCCTGATGGGGGATCCAGAACAAATTGACCATCCATATTTAGACGCCTATAATAATGGTCTTACGTATGTGGTGGAAAGGTTTAAGAACCAGTCCATCTCTGGTCATGTGAAGCTTTTTAAAGGGGAACGATCTGGTCTGGCACAGCTTGCGGCAGATTTATTATAAAGGCTCTTTTCTCAAACATTGTTGCTTTTGAACAAAAAATAATTAGACAAAACTCTTGTTTATGCAGTCTATCTGTAGAATCAACGGAGAAAAGCGCTGCTCAATCTATGCGTATCGCTCGCCTAGTATGAAGTGGAATGGGCGGTATTAAGGACATTCCAGAACCACAATCCGTGCGAAAACAGCCATTATAAAAAATCCATCAGTATCAAACTGATGGAAATTTCGAATCTACTCTACACGAAAAGCCTTAACAAATTTGATTGGGTCCTCAAAATTGGATCCATCACCAAAATAAATATGGATAGGGCCATCTTCGGTTAAAGGTTTGCCATCTTTAGAGAATCCGAGCACAAGTTCATTCGCTTCAGCGATCGGAATTTTAACCTCAGAATCTCTAGTTTCAATCACTAAATACTCTGCATCCTCTTGGATTTCGGCATTTTTAAGAAATGGCTCAAAACCAATACAGAAGGTCCCGGTTAAAAGTTTTTCCTTTAGAAATTTTTTCTCGGATTTCAACGTTGGAGGAAAAATTGCTCCTTCTACGATTTCCCGATCCCAATGCTTAGAAATGGATTTTGTATATTCTTCAAGTGGATTGTTTTTTTCATCCTTCGTATGAAAGTATGAATGCAAATCCTGTTTTCTATCATCAAATATCCATACGCTTGGATCCAATGTGATTGGAAATTTTACCTTGCCTGTAATCAAAATAATATTGTCCATGCTAGTCCCCCTATGTCCTTTATGACCTAAGTATAGCGAAGAACGAAAGAATTGTCATATCCTGAAGCTAAGGAAAACCATAGGAAAACAGTCTATCATCCTCCTATTATTCTTGCTTTTTTCACCTGATAAGGTTAAAATTTAAAGATAGGATAATCGCTCGGAAACGGGGGGATCAATGTTGACGTCCGAAATGATAGTGGATCATCGTGAAAAAGCAAATGCCTTGTTAAGGGCGGACGCTGATAAAATATTAAAGCTGATTAAAGTGCAGATGGATAACTTGACCATGCCTCAATGTCCTCTATACGAAGAAGTGTTAGATACGCAAATGTTTGGGTTATCTCGTGAAATAGATTTTGCTGTTCGCCTCGGTTTAATCGAGGACAAGGAAGGAAAAGCTATCCTAGATAAGCTGGAGAGGGAACTTTCTTCGCTGCATGAGGCTTCTCAAAAGAAATAAGAAATAGGAAAACTCAAACGTTCCGAACGAACGTTTGAGTTTTTTACATATTATTTGTGAAATAAATGAATGGGTGGTTTCAATACATATGAAGAAGATAGGGACGAGGGTAGCATGTTAAAAAAAATTGTAAAATCATATGACTATTCATTAATCATTGCCGTTGTACTCCTAGCTATTTTTGGGCTTCTGATGGTCTATAGTGCAAGCAGTGTGTGGGCCATTCAAAAATGGGGATATGAAAGTGACCACTATTTTGTCAGGCAAAGACTGTTTCTACTCGCTTCTGGAGTGGTATTCATATTCTTTGCCATCGTTCCGTACAAGCTCTATTTAAATAACAAAGTGCTAGTGGCCATTGTGTTGATTTCGTTCGCTTCATTAATTGGATTATTTAAGTTTGGGACTGTTGCTGGAAATGCTTTGAGCTGGTATGATATTGGACCCGTGCGCCTTCAGCCCTCTGAGTTTGTAAAAGTTGCCGTCATCGTTTATTTATCGGCGGTTTATGCTAAGAAACAACCATACATAAATCAATTCAACAAAGGAGTGCTACCGCCTCTAGTATTCATTATTCTAACTTGCTTTCTGATTATTCTGCAGCCAGATTATGGAACGGCAGCAATAATTGTGTTGATTTCCGGCACCATTATCATTTCATCTGGGATGAATTTCAAAAGCATCTTAAAGCTCGCCTTTTTAGGCACCTTAATGTTTATTCCCATTCTCCTATTTTTCTCAGATAAGATCTTTTCTGTAAAACGCCTTGATCGATTTATGGTTTTATTAAACCCATTTGCCGATGGAGTGGCCGATAGCAGTGGTTACCAACTAATAAATTCCTTCTATGCAATTGGCAGCGGGGGTGTAAATGGTCTTGGACTTGGCCAAAGCGTCCAGAAGCTAGGGTACTTGCCTGAACCGCACACGGATTTTATCATGGCAGTCATTGCGGAGGAATTGGGGATTTATGGTGTATTATTCGTGCTCTTGTCGCTTGCGTTCATAGTCCTCAAAGGAATTTTTATTGGATTGAAGGGGAAGGACCCGTTTGGTTCTCTATTAGCTATAGGTGTATCAAGTATGATCGGTATTCAGACCTTCATAAATTTAGCGGGAATTTCGGGGATTTTTCCATTAATGGGGATTCCATTACCATTTGTGAGTTATGGTGGTTCCTCCTTACTGCAATTGTCCATTGCCATGGGGATATTGGTTAATGTCTCTATGTTTGTCAATTATGAAGAAAAATATAAATCAAAGGATAAAAAGCAATGGAATACTAAACCAAAGCAGTTTCGGAGAGGGTTTGAACGATAACCTGTTAAAATATATTTTTGTAAAAAATATAAATTTCAAAAATTAGTAATTTATTTTTCACTATAGTTTGTGCTATGATACTTTAAATCACTAAAATATTAAGTGTGTTATTTGAAATATGGTGAACACAAGCGAAACTATTTTTAAAAAGACGAGGTGTTTTCATATGGCTAGAAAAATCAACAAAGTATTAGTTGCAAACAGGGGAGAAATTGCCATTCGAGTATTTAGAGCGTGCACGGAGCTCAATATTCGTACTGTCGCTATTTACTCAAAAGAAGATTCGGGCTCCTATCATCGTTATAAGGCTGATGAAGCTTATTTAGTAGGGGAAGGGAAAAAGCCAATCGATGCCTACTTGGATATTGATGGAATCATAGAAATCGCTAAGGCTAGTGATGTCGATGCGATCCACCCTGGATATGGATTCCTATCGGAGAATATCCATTTTGCTAGAAGATGCGAAGAAGAAGGAATCATCTTTATAGGTCCGAAATCAAAGCATCTTGATATGTTTGGGGATAAGGTCAAGGCAAGAACACAGGCCCAGCTTGCGAACATTCCAGTCATTCCTGGCAGTGATGGACCGGTAAAGAATGTCGGTGAAGTGGAGGAATTTGGGGAGAAATATGGATTCCCAATCATCATTAAGGCTTCCTTAGGCGGTGGTGGCCGTGGGATGAGAATTGTGAGAAGCCTTGGGGAAGTGAAGGAGTCCTATGACCGTGCTAAATCAGAGGCAAAAGCGGCATTCGGTAATGATGAAGTGTATGTGGAAAGATTCATCGAGAATCCAAAGCATATTGAGGTACAAATCATTGGTGATGAATTTGGCAATATTGTTCACCTTTATGAAAGGGATTGCTCTGTTCAGCGACGTCATCAAAAGGTGGTAGAGGTTGCTCCATGTGTTTCTATTTCAACTGAACTTCGAGAGAAGATTTGTGAAGCAGCAGTCAGACTGATGAAAAACGTCGATTATTTGAATGCGGGCACAGTTGAATTCTTGGTGGCAAATGAGGAGTTTTATTTCATTGAGGTTAACCCTCGTGTACAGGTGGAGCATACGATCACAGAAATGATCACAGGCATAGATATTGTTCAATCACAAATCGTCATTGCTGAGGGTCATTCCCTTCATTCTGATGAGGTTGGCATACCGAAGCAAGAGGACATCAAAATTCATGGCTATGCGATTCAGTCTCGTGTGACAACAGAGGATCCGCTCAATAACTTTATGCCGGATACTGGAAGAATTAATGCCTACCGCAGCGGTGGAGGCTTTGGTGTTCGCCTTGATGCTGGAAATGGGTTCCAAGGTGCTATCATTACACCATACTATGATTCCCTGCTCGTTAAGCTTTCTACACATGCCCTAACATTTGAGCATGCGGTATCCAAAATGGTTAGAAATCTTCAAGAATTCCGGATTCGGGGCATTAAGACGAATATTCCGTTCTTAATTAATGTTGTTAAGCACAAGAAGTTTCGTTCAGGAGAGTACGATACATCATTTATCGACAAGACTCAAGAGCTATTCCTATTCCCAGTGAGCAAAGACCGTGGAACAAAGATGCTCACCTATATTGCAAATGTGACGGTGAACGGCTTTCCTGGAATAGAGAAGAAAAAGCGTCCAGTTTTCGATACTCCTAGAATTCCAAAATTAAAGCCAGGGACTCCTTACCAAAATGGAACGAAGCAAATCCTTGATGAAAAAGGAGCGGATGGATTAGTTGAATGGGTGAAATCGCAGGAAAAGGTATTGCTGACAGATACTACCTTCCGGGATGCCCACCAATCCTTGCTTGCGACAAGGGTAAGAACGACTGATATTAAGCATATTGCGGAACAGACAGCAAAGCTTCTTCCGGAAATGTTCAGCTTTGAGATGTGGGGAGGAGCAACATTTGATGTTGCCTACCGCTTTTTGAAGGAAGATCCATGGGAAAGATTACTAACAGTTAGAAAACAGATGCCAAACGTCCTTCTACAAATGCTGCTCCGGGCTTCAAATGCTGTAGGCTACAAGAATTATCCGGATAATGTCATCCGCGA
>DLCS01000023.1 GCA_002480735.1 Bacillaceae bacterium UBA7792
GGAGGGGTAGCGAAGTGGCTAAACGCGGCGGACTGTAAATCCGCTCCTTCGGGTTCGGCGGTTCGAATCCGTCCCCCTCCACCATATAGTTTATTTTTGATAATATAGGGGTATAGTTTAAAGGTAGAACGAAGGTCTCCAAAACCTTTGGTGTGGGTTCGATTCCTACTACCCCTGCCAATTTCATAATGGCGGTCGTGGCGAAGTGGTTAACGCATCGGATTGTGGCTCCGACACTCGTGGGTTCGATTCCCATCGATCGCCCCATACATATTGGGCTATAGCCAAGCGGTAAGGCAACGGACTTTGACTCCGTCATTCGTAGGTTCGAATCCTGCTAGCCCAGCCATTTGCGGAAGTAGTTCAGTGGTAGAACACCACCTTGCCAAGGTGGGGGTCGCGGGTTCGAATCCCGTCTTCCGCTCCATATTGTTTTTGGCGGCATAGCCAAGTGGTAAGGCAGAGGTCTGCAAAACCTTTACCACCGGTTCGAATCCGGTTGCCGCCTCCAGATGATTTTCACACGTTATTTAGAATAACGTTTTTTTATTTATGGGACTAATTAATTTGTAACATGGAATATACGAGTATGATAAGATTTAATCTATATGATTAAGTCTTTTTTTATAAATTGAAATAATTGAAGATTTCAATTAAACGCAATTTTAGGGGTTGTGGATTATGAACATTGAAGATATTTATGGCAATTTGCCAGTTTTAGAAACACCAAGGTTAAAACTAAGAAAGGTTACAATGGATGATATAGAGAATATGTTCTCCTACGCAACAAATGATGAAGTATCTAAATATGTGACCTGGGATACACATAAAACGATGGCAGATACCGAAGAGTTTATCCAGTTCGTTCTGCAGCAATATGAAAGCCATAAGGTTGCACCATGGGCTATTGAATACAAGGAAACCGGTCAAATGATAGGAACCATCGACTTCGTCTGGTGGAAGCCGTCACAGCATACTGCAGAAATAGGATATGTGATTTCTCCAGAATATTGGGGAAAGGGCATAACGACTGAAGCTGCAAAAGCCCTCGTTCAATTTGGATTCGCCAACATGGATTTGGTTCGTATACAGGCTAGATGTTTTGTAGAAAATATCGCCTCGCAGCGAGTGATGGAGAAAGCTGGTATGACTTATGAGGGCACCCATAGAAAAGGAATGTGTGCAAAGAATAGGTTTTGGGATATTAAGATGTATGCCATTTTAAAGGAAGATTTTTTTCAATAACTAGGAAACAAGCAATCTATTTTTGGGGTGGAGTTTGATTGAGTTATCAAGAAAATGAATTGACTATAAGACCAATTAAAGATGATGATTTAGAAAGATTGTGGGAGCTTATCTTCAAAGAGGAATCCCCTGAATGGAAAAAGTGGGATGCCCCATATTATGAACTTAAACAAATATCATTTGAAGAGTTTTGGGAGCAGAGGGCTACCTTTGCCAATCCAGATAATCGTTGGGCTATTGTGATTGCTGGAGAGGTTATCGGAACCGTAGGCTACTATTGGGAGCATGAGCCTTCTAAATGGCTCGAAATGGGGATTGTCATTTACGACCCAAAATATTGGAGTGGTGGTTATGGGACCAATGTGATACGCCTGTGGATTAATCATTTGTTTCATACCCTGCCTCTCGTTCGGGTAGGCTATACTACATGGTCAGGAAATGAAAGAATGATCAAAGTAGGAGAAAAGCTCGGCATGAAAATGGAGGCAAGGATTCGCAAGGTTCGATATTATAATGGTGAGTATTACGATTCTATCCGAATGGGCTTGCTGCGGGAAGAGTGGGAAATGAATCAAATTTTCCACAAAGATAGATAAATTTCATTCCTAAAAAGCTCATTTTCAATTGACAACCACTAAATATCATGATAAGATATTCCTTGTCTTGAGATGCAAAATTGTTGTTCTAGAATAGCAATTGCTTCACAGGACACTAATATCATGCCGGTGTGGCGGAATAGGCAGACGCGCACGACTCAAAATCGTGTTCCGTGAGGAGTGTCGGTTCGACCCCGACCACCGGTATCATATGTAAAATAAAGTCAATGCTTTGAGTAATTCAGAGTATTGGCTTTTTTGTTGTTTCTTGTATATAGGTGAAATGCTAATCCTGTGGACAACAAGAAATGATCTTAATATAGAAGCATCCTTATAAATCGTTTATATTGTAAATAGTGCTAGAATTTTGATTGTACAAAATAAAAGAATAGAGGAGAAAAAAGTATGGGAGTTTTCCGTTCAGTTGGGAAAGGGATAGGAACAGTTGGTGGCGGTCTTATTGGGGGAGCGGTAAAACTAACTGGTAAAGCAATTGGAACGAAATTTGAAAGTACAGGTGAATGGATAGAAGAAATCGGTGAAAATGTTAAGACTGCCTCAGAAGTAGCATTCGACAATGCAGGACAATTTGTTGATGGTGCTGTCCAGGGTACATATGGCTTAATTAAACAAGATGAATATTATAAACAACAAGGATTGGAGGATTTGAAAGATTCCACCGGAAGAACGATAAAAGGTATTGGATCGGCCATTAAATATACGGCCAAAAATGTTGGAAATACCTATACTGGATTTCGAAGTGGAGATGATCAAAAGACTATCCGCGGTTTGAAAAATCTAGGGAAAGTAGTTGCGATCTCCACTCTTGCGGTTGGAGTTGTGGATTTAATAGATGGTGCTAATATGATTGAAGCAGAAGAATTAGACACCAGAAATGATAGTTTAGCAGGTTTGGAGCATCCTGAAACTGGTGTCCCATTCTTGGAAAAAGAAGTTGTAGTTAATGGGCAGCCTTTCGCTGGTACATTTCCAGTATTCGATTCAGATTTCTCTGTTATCATAGCAGAAGATTTATATTATGAAAGTGATGCGGTTCATTTTGGGATAGCCAATGACACGTTATATCAAGCTATTCAGGGGGAGCCTAACCTTACTAGTGAGTTAGGTCTTTCACAAGCTGATATACAATCGCTGGCGAACGGACAAACCCCCGAAGGATATACATGGCATCATAGTGAAGAAGCAGGGGTTTTACAGCTTGTAGATGAGGAAATTCATGCGCAAACAGGACATACAGGTGGCCGTGAAATCTGGGGTGGAGGAAGCGAATATCGTTAAGGGAGTGTGAGTTACAGGAACGATTCGATTAAATTTGTAAATTTCACCAAATGAGTTAACTTTATGGAGGACTGTTTTTTGACTAAGAGAGGAATTATCATTTTTATCAGTATTATAATTGCACTTTTTTTGTGTGTATTTTTCTATATTTTTAATCTATGGCAAGAATTTATGAAAAGTGAGTATGACGATGGCTACAGGGATGGAGCCGAACATGGATTTGATGTGGGATACACGGTAGCGGCTGAATTAGTAGCATCTGAAAAAGGTTATGAAGATAAGCATGAAGACGAAATAGAAGTAGTCTATAGAAAAGATTATGAAAAGGTATATCAAGAACGTCTTAAAAACGTAGCTGTCCTTTTTTCTAGTGATTATATTACTGAATGGGGAAAAGGACAAGCTATAAAACAATATCGTCAAGGCTATGAAGATGGCTACCGATACGGATATAAAGATGGCTACGATGAAGAATATGATCATGCATATTTTACCGGCTTTTTTGCTGGTGAAAAGGCATATAAAAAAGAAAGCGGAAGATATCTCACGGAAAAAGAACTAGAAGACAATGAAGAAGTTTATAACAAAGAGTATCAAGAAACGTATGAAATGGGCTACAAAGAAGGTTACGCGGAAGCGGAAGCAGAAGCCATTCAAGCTGATAAAGACCGTGAGCGAAATAAATATCGTGAGGATATAACTGAAGACGATATAAGTTCTTGTTTAGAAGATGGTGGTACAAGAGCTTTGTGTGTAGATTAAAATAACAGTAAAGAAACATGTCAAGAAAGCCGCTAGTACCGGCAACCACTTTATACTTTCGAGTAACAGGGAGAAACGTTATGACATTATTTGAACTTAATCAAAACACATTAGATTTTATATCAACCTATAAATTGTTTGAGGACGATGTTGTGCAACAAATTCAGTTGCAACATCGTTTGGAATTAGTGGCTGCCTTTGATATTCAAAAAGGGATGCATGTTTTGGAAATTGGTTGTGGCCAAGGGGATACAACTGCTGCACTTGCAGATGCTGTTGGGGAGGATGGCCATGTTGTTGCTATTGATATAGCGAGCCGAGATTATGGGGCACCGTTAACATTAGGACAAGCTACAGACCGAATAAAGAATTCAGCGTTGGGAAGACGGATTCAATTTCACTTTGAAACAGATTTTAGCTCATTTGAGTTAACTGAAACATTTGATGCAGTGGTTTTATCCCATTGTTCTTGGTATTTTAAGAGACCTAGAGAATTGCAACAATATTTTCTAAAAATACGTGGGATGACGAGAAAGTTATGCTTTGCTGAATGGGATCTCGATTTTACAAACTTGCAACAGCGTTCACATTTTTATGCTGCTTCGATCCTCGCATTATATTCAAACTTTGTCGATAACGATGGAAATATTCAAAATCTATTTGATAAAATTCAGATTCAACGGATGCTTGAACAAGTTGGATATCGAATAGACAAACAATCGACAATTAATGCTACCTATTTACAAGATGGGCAGTGGGAAAAGGACTATGCAAACAGTATCCGCTCGGAATTTCATGGCGTTTCTGACATGCTGCAAACAATGATAAATAGCTATTATGAGCTGATGAATGTTCCAAATGGAGATGCGCAGTCTTTAAACAGTTTTATTATTTGTACAAAGTAATTGATATGAATATGATACGATCATGCAAAATGTGAAGGACGATAAGGTAATTCTCGCCCCGCTCGATTGAATATTACTTTTTTAATCAGACGTTCTTTCATTTTTTAGGTCTAAAAATTTGATAATCTCTTCAACATGTTGAGCTTTTGGATAGTTTTTGTATAGGCTACTGGATAGTCTAATGGGATCACCAAAAAAGTATCTTTCATATTGGGTTTGCCTTGTTCCGAATGAACTCATCGTAAGATCCCATGCCAAACGGAATAGTTTAACTCGGTCCTCGGCATTCATACCCTCGGTTTGAAGATATTGCTCTAGATCTGCCCTTATTTCAGAATGAAAGTCTCTTTCGGTTGGGATGGAAACCATTCCGCTCGCACCAATTAATTGGATAATTTCGCTGAAACGGGGATATATTCTAGGGAAAATGTTACTGGCGACTTGCAATGGGATCATGCTGGGACGCATGCATTCCCATTCATCTAATTCTGCATCATTTTCTGACTTCCCTAATAGTGCTTTCATCGTTTCAAGACCAATGATGATTTCCGAAAGTTTTTCTTGTATATGCTGATACTCTCCAACATTAATCGCCTCAACGAGAAGTTGTGCCACACCAAGCAAAAATTCTGTTTTTACAATTTG
The DNA here is from genome assembly GCA_002480735.1 of Bacillaceae bacterium UBA7792. Lineage (GTDB taxonomy): Bacteria > Bacillota > Bacilli > Bacillales > Cytobacillaceae > Robertmurraya > Robertmurraya andreesenii. The sequence continues at coordinate 5,453 of DLCS01000023.1, forward strand.
TCTGTTAACTACTTGATGGTACGCAAAAGTGTGAAAAGAGCTTCGATTCAAAAAGTCATCTGCTGCTTCGACATTATCGTAAAAAAATACACGGTCCCATGGAACTAATACATTGTCAAAGACAACAATTGAATCCATCTCTTCATAGCGTGAGCTTAGAGGATAATTGTAAGAAGAGTCTCCTCCTACAAACGATTCTCTACAAATAAATTTTAGTCCTTTTGTATTTGAAGGGATGAAAAAGGCGAATGCTTCATTACAGTCTAAGGACAATCTTGAAGTAGAAATAACCAATACTTCATCTGTCAAACCGCCCTGCGTAGCAAGGAGGCGAGCTCCTTTTATAATCAATCCTTTTTCATTTCGTTCGATAACCTTTGCGGAGATAGGCTTCTCAGACCTGGGAACGATTCACCTGGGGAGTAACAAATGTATGTGTAAACGAGAGGTCATGTTTCATCGCCCTTTCGTATAGGGATTGAATATTTTCTGGAAAACAATTTTTTCTACCTTTTAATAGGGAAGAAGAGGAAGCGAAGCTCATCACAGCTGTGTTCATATAGTCAGGACTCCTTCCCATCATTCCGTGAGTGATTCTTGCCCAGTGTTCCATCATCTTTCTTCGTCTCTTTAAGTCTTCTTTTGTTTTCGGCCGCAAATAGGAAAGTCCAATAGGCTCTTTCTTATCAGGTAAAAAGAAAGTCATCTCCTCTCTTAGAGCGGGGTCATTTTGCAAATCATAAAGGGAAGCTTTTGCCTTAAGAATTCCTTTAAAAGCGTGATGTTCAGAAATTTTCCCCTTAATCTTTTCACCATCAAACCAAATTTCATTTTCCAATTTATTTATACGATCAATAAATTCTTTTCCGTTAATGGTTCCCATCTGTTATTCGCTCCTTTTGTTGCAACAACTCACGAAAAACGAACTAACTAAGCTAGAATTATTTTATTAGTTCACTTTGTTGCTTGTTCCAACGGGAAAAGCCTTGTTTTAAGATGAGGAACATGGACAATTCACATACTGGACCACAGACATCTTGATACAGTTGGAGTCTTTGCATTCGAAACTAGGCCCATTTCAAGCAGATACTCCACTCATGGTTTGTGTTTGCCGAAAACGAAATTATTATGGGAGCAGGAATTGTACCGTCAAAAATAGAAATAAAACTATTGAAAGAATAAGTTTCAATATTTCTCTCCATACTGATGATGGATTCTAAAAAAATTTAAATATACATCTAGAAATCAAATTTTGTGAAAAATGAGGAGGAACTCATGGGAAGACTAGTTCATTTCGAAATTCATGTAGATGACATGGAGCGAGCTAAGAAGTTTTACGGCGAGGTATTTGGTTGGTCATTTGAAGACTGGAGCGAATATGCGGGGATGCCATACTTTGGGGCTGTCACTGGTGATGCAAATGAGCCTGGGATAAACGGGGCTTTAATGCAACGCCAAAGTCCACCGCCAGCACCAGGCCAACCATTGAATGGCTATGCCTGTACAATGGGAGTAGAAGAATACGATGCAACTGAAGCAAAAATTTTAAGTCAGGGTGGCAAGGTGGCATTGCCAAAATACGCACTGCCTGGAATGGCTTGGCAGGGATACTACATAGACACAGAAGGAAATATTTTTGGCATTCATCAGCCAGACGAGAATGCGAAATAAATGAATTAGTTACACTAAAGCAAAAAACACTTCCTATTTATTGAGAAGTGTTTTTTGCTTCGTTTGATCACTACCTGATTTTTAAAATTATTTTTCCTTTGGCCCTTCCCAACTCCGCATATTCCATTGCCTTTTGGGCATCTTCAAAAGGAAAAACTCGATCAATGACAGGTTTGATTTTACCACACTCAATAAAGTCTGCAATGATGTGTAATTGCTCTCCACTTGGCTTCATAAACAAAAACGTATATTGAACATGATGCTTTTTTTCAAGCGCAGTAAGTTTATGACTAGCTGCTGAAAACAACAACGTTTTAAAAAATCCGGAACCATATTCTTTGGCAAAGCGAGCATTCGGTAATCCCGAAACGGATACAATTTTTCCTCCGTCTTTAACCACCTGGAATGATTTTTCGAGTATCTCGCCCCCAAGTGTATCAAATACGGCATCATAGTTTTTCAGTATCTCTTCAAATTTTTCCTTCTTGTAATTAATCACTTCATCTGCACCAAGAGATTTTACTAAATTCGCACCAGCTTCACTTGCAGTTGTTGCAACAGTGGCACCCATTAATTTGGCCAGTTGAATAGCAAAGGTACCGACACCACCGGCCCCAGCTTGAATCAAAATCTTTTGTCCCTGTTGTAATTTAAATGCATGGGGACTTTCCCATACCGATCAATCATCACCTACACGTAATCCGGTTTGACAATCCATTCCCATTAGAACTAACAAGATCGCTTGACGTGTTTCATCACCAATTGCTAATAGTACTTTTTGACAATTAATAAAATCCTCTTTGAGCTTATTTAGTTGGTGCTGTTTATTCATTCAGTTAAATACCTCCGATAATTAGTTGAATGGTTTAAGTTGATGAACCATATGACTGAATACAACAATATACTATCGTTATGTTAGGTGCAATATTGAGAAAGAAAATCGAGACGAACTGCGATACACCCAATCAAAAAACACTTCCAATTCAGTAAGAAGTGTTTTTTGATTGGAATTCTATAAGAATCCACCCCAGCAAAAGCATAGTATATAATTAAACCGCTTTATGTACGAGGTGGAACCATGTACTTTTTAAAATCAATATCAGATCACATTCAACTAGCTCAATCAGAGTTTCGTAAACAAACCCAAATAAAGAAGCTGGCAGTAGGTTCTGTTCTGGCCTGTATGGCTGCGATCCTTCAATCAGCGGGTGGATTTTTGCCTGGGGTTGGGTATGGAATCAGTCCATTTGCTACATTACCCATTCTGATTTGTGCCATGTTTTCTCTTCCGGTGGGAGTCATATCCTATTTTCTTACGATTCTGCTGCTTCTTATTTTGCAGCCAAGTGAACTCATTGTGTTTCCTTTTACCACTGGGTTGCTGGGCATTGGCATAGGCATAGCCTTCACCTTTTTTAAAAAGAGATTAGTAGTTATTACATTTGGAGCAGTTTTTTTGACAATCGGAATCACAAGTCTCCTCTACATTTTCAACTTTCCTGTTCTTGGTCCAGTGGCTTCTAACATTTTTTCCTTTTTCACAGCCGGAAGTATTTTTTTATTTTCCTGTTTGTATAGTTGGCTGTGGGTTGAGATTGGCTTATTCTTTTTTAACAGGTTGAAGCACTTTATCGTTTCGTAACCCTCCAGATGACACCGGTATTTGGGACGGCAAAGATATTTGTGCCCGGGGGTTTAACGATTCCAAAATCGGTGATAAACATGTCTTTGTGTTGCCCAAAGGTAACATCAATCGGTCTTTCCAAGCCACCTCCACCCGTAACATTCGCAGCAAGGCCTGTTTTATTAATTGCAAAAGTGGTCACCCTTCTCGCTTCTGTATCGATTCGAGAGATCCGGTGACCGACTCTCGGTGCTGGCTTGCCACCTGTTGTAGTAGGAGCCTCACTGCCAAACTCCGCAATAAATGCTTCGCCCAGTGGAGCAAAGGAAGAATCATAGTTGAAGTCAAACCCCATAATCGCAGAATGGGGCGCAAAGGTTACAACAGGTTGTGGCGGCTGCATGGGATGCTGGGCAAGGAGAAAGGTTGGCTGCGGTTTCCCCTCAGGCTTAAAGGTTGGCTGGTTGACTGGGTAACCACCTGTGTAATCTGGCCAGCCATACCACATCCCCTGACGAATTAATTGGAACTCATCAGGGGAATTTTCTACCGGTCGGCTACCACGAACATCCATCCCATGATTCCCGCAAAATAGACGATTTTGCCGGTCAAATTTCATTCGGAACGGATTCCGTAGTCCCCAGGCAACCAATTCTAGCTGGGAGCCATCCGGGTTAGCTCGGAGGATGCTTCCGCTTGCCTTTATCACACCCCTTATCATTTCACCCGGGTAGGTAGCGATGCCAAATGGGGAGTAGGCGCCCGTCTGTATTTGTGTATTTGCCGTCTCCGATAAAAGATTGGTGGTCTTAAAATTTTCTCCGGTAAGCCGAATATACGAACCCGGATAGTCATGACCGAGTGGATGCTCCTTCAGCCACCGGTTATCCTCTCCAACTACACCCGTATTCGTTGCAGTCCCTTGGCCAAAATACATTTTTCCATCGGGTCCAAAAATCACCCGATTATTATGGTGATCACCAAAACTCGGTAGCCCTGTAATGATATCTTGTTTAGAACCGTCTGGTTTCACAATCGTAATAGAGCCACGGTGGGCAACATAGATTTTTCCTTGATAAAAAGTAATTCCTGTTAGGGGAGGTTTGAATCCTTCCGCAATCACCTTTGTTTCAGTGGGTGTAACGATGAGAACTTTTCCATTGCCCGTTGTGATGCCCGCATCAGCTACGAGCATTTCTCCTTGATCATTAAAGGTCAGATTAATAGGTGTATTAAGATTCACCATGAAAACCTCAATCCTATAGCCGGAAGGAAGCAAAATATCCTCTGGCTTTAACTTCCGCTCAATCCTTTTTGTTCGCTCCATTTTAGCCCCCCTAGAATAAGTCTTACTATCTACTTATTCCGCTGAAAAAGGCGATATTCCGAACCCGTTTTCAATTCTGCATGACTACTTCGATTAAGACTACCTCTTTTAACGTTTGAAGAGTCCCCTTTAAAATATTCTCAAATTCATCTAGGTTACGAGCCTTCATTCCTTTGATTCCAAAACTCTCCGCAAGAAGGGCAAAATCAGGATTTTGAAAGGTTGTACCATAGCTTTCCCCGTACCTTTTTATCATTTGCTGTACCTCCAGCTTTAACATCGAGTCATTGATAACGATGATGATAAAGGGAAGTCCTAGGCGCCTGGCTGTCTCTATTTCTGCAAAATTCATTAATGCTCCACCATCTCCTGTGATACAAATGACAGGTTCATCAGGGCAAGCAAGTTTCGCTCCAATCGCTCCTGGAATGGCAAATCCCATGGACGCAAGCCCATTTGAGATAATAAGACGACCTGGGTTTTTCGGCTGAAATGTTCGAGCAATGGCAACTTTATGAGCGCCGACATCGGAAATAACAATCGTGTCCCTAGGTATTGATTGTTCAATACAATGCAGTACGTGTTCAATTGTGAATGAACGGTCTTTCTCCTCATCATTTATTTGGTATTCATTCATTATTCTGTCCCTGAGATTTCCGGCAGGTGTCCATGGTTTTGCGGAGGTTTCCAATTTATTAAGAAATTGAAGTGTTTTCTTTATATTCCCGATGCATTCAATTTTTGTAGGATAGTACTCATCGATGTTGGCAGGTAAGCTATCCATATGTAATACGGGAACTTTCATTTTGTTCCAATTCTTCGGTGGACTTTCCACAAAGTCAAAGCCGGTGGTCAGTAATAAATCCGCCTCCCCGATCCCAGGTACGACGACATCATTTTCACTAAATCCAAATGTAAAATAATTGGAGGGATGCTCTTTTGGCAAAATTCCTTTTGCCATAAAGCTGTGTGCAACAGGAGCTTGAAGTACGTTGATAAAAGTTTGAAGCTCATTGACTGCATCCTGTCTTATTACACCATTTCCGACCAATAGAAATGGTTTCTTGCTATTTTGTATCAGTGAATGGGCAGCTATCATTACTTCATTGTCTGGAACTGATTCAGGTATTGGCATCACTGGTAGGGGGTTGTTGTCCGTGCCAAGGGATAATAAATTCTCAGGAAACACAATGGCTACCGAGCCCGGTTTCTCCAGTTTTGCAAGCTTAAAAGCTTTTCGGATGTTGGAAGACACAGTTTGGGCGTCGATGATTTGAGTACTCCACTTTGTTGCGGGTTCAAATATTTTCACAATGTCTAAATATTGATGTGATTCGGGATGCTGCCGGTTCATACCAGCTTGGCCAATTAACGCTATTAGTGGGGAATGCTCAAGCTGTGCATTAGCGATACCAGTTAAAAGATTGGTTGCCCCAGGACCTAATGTTGATAAGCAAATACCTACTTCCTTTGATAATCTTCCATATACATCCGCCATGAATGCTGCGCCTTGTTCATGCCTTACATTGACAAACTGAATGTGGTTTGATTTTGATAGAGAATCAGCGAGATCAAGCGTCTCTTTGCCAATAATCCCGAATACATATTTCACACCCTCGTTTTCTAAACAATGGATAATGACATCGGATACTTTCATATGTCCTCCTTAGAACGTAAAAATTGATAGTCGATTTGGAAAGGAATCTATTCATTAGTTTGAGGTAATGAGTGGTTCCTATTCTTTTTTCTGGAACCCCAGATACTAACCAATCAACTGAAGTAAAAAGAAAAACAGAAGCCAGTGAACATGGTAGTAAAAATATTTAGAATATATTGACAGTATTAATATTAAATACTAAAATATTGGTAATACCAAATTTTATATTGGTAATACCAATAGGAAGGAGACATAAATCATTGAAGCCACGCACCTCCGAATTGATTAAGAAAAAAATTATCAAATCTATTCTAGAAGGGGAATACAAAATTGATGAACCACTGCTGCCTGAAAGAGAGTTAGCAATTCTTTTTCATGTGGGGAGACCGACTGTTCGGGAGGCGCTGCAGAGCTTAGAAAGTGATGGCTGGATTACGGCTCGG
>DLCS01000022.1:0-3604 GCA_002480735.1 Bacillaceae bacterium UBA7792
TTTACGTTGATTATAGAAAATAAACAAAAATAAATCAATATAATTTTGAAACTTCTGATTTTACTAACTATTTGGAAATTAATTAAACCTTATTGGGCTACTACGCCTTTCTTTAAGATAATGTTCGCATAAAGGGCACTCTCGCTTGTTGCGACAATGGCATAAGCATTTTTCGAACGATCATAAAAATCAAAACGGTCGACAAATTCAAATCCATTAAAGTCCTTCACATGTTTATCAATGGTTTTGCGAAAGGTATCCCAAATATCTGGTTTAACGGGATCCCCTTCGACAACCTTCATGAGAGAAATAGCATGCTCAGAATAATTATCCAAAGGAAAGAATTTTAGAATAGCATCTAACAGCTCAGTTACTCCATGACCATCACATCTGATTAATCTCATGGAACAAGAAGCTGCAGGAAAATTTCCATCCGCCAAAACAATTTCATCGCCATGTCCCATTTCAAGTAAAACCTTCATTAACTCTGGCCCTAGAATTGGTGGAATTCCCATTAACATCTAATCATTCCTTTCACAATCACTTTGAAAAATCAATATCCTTTATTCGCATATACAATTCTTCGAATAAACGAAACTGTTGTCTATACACATGAGCATTAGCTGGATTGGGTATATATTGTTTACTCGTATGGAAGAGCTGTGCACATGCTTCAAAACTACGAAACAATTTGACTCCAACCCCACCAGCGACAGCGGCACCAACTGATGTAGCAAAATCCGACTTACCCGTTACAAATACAGGACGCTCGCACACATCGCTTATCACTTGAATCAGACTTTCACTCTTCGCCAAGCCCCCGATCAGCCGAATTTCTCTTCCTACTGATTCAAAATCCATCACCTCGGCTATACTTTTTAGCGAATAGGCAATGCCTTCTAACACCGCTTTGGCAACATCAAAGCGATCATGGTTCAATCCCATTCCAAAGAGACTGCCTCTTGCTTTATCATTCCATATCGGTGAACGTTCCCCCAATAGATAAGGATGGAATATTAGGCCTTGCGCTCCAGCCGGAACACCTTTCAGTCGCTCCTCAAATCGTTCGTATTCTGGCGTAATCTTCATCTGATCCCAATCTTGAATCGACGAGAGCATTTGAATCGCCCATTCATAGGCAGCTCCAGCCGTCTGCATTGTTCCCAAGACATTATAATAATCCGGGTTCAAATCACAGATCGTAAACACTCTCTTTTTCTTGTCAAAAAAAGGCTTGTCAACGATTTTTGAAACCCAGGCCGTTGTTCCCAAACTAATATAGCTATCATTCTTCCTAAGACAGCCTGCCCCAATCGTGGCACATGCTCCATCACCGCCACCGATCACCACAGGCGTTCCCTCAAGTAGTCCGGTTTTTACTGCTACCTCTTTTTGAACTACTCCAACTACCTCTGTTGAAGGAACGGCTTTCGGCATTTTTGCCATTTCTAGTCCCAACTCTTTAAAAAGTGAATCCTCCCACCTTCTTTTTTCTAAATGAAATGCGCCAGTTAATGAAGCATCCGAATAATCAGTAACCCCTAAATTCCCCGTAATCTTGTACACCAAATAATCCTTTGCTTGTAGAAAAAAAGACGTATCCTTGTATATATTGGGCCTCTTTTCCTTAAGCCAGTACATTTTAAGAAGAGGGTACCTGGAGTCAATTCGATTCCCAGTCATTTCATAAAGCTGGTCTTCACAAAGCTTTGCGAATACTTCCTCCTCTATTTCGCTACTTCGAGTATCCGCATGAATCATCGAACGCGTTAACGGGATTCCCGACGCGCTCACAGGTAGACAACCATTCATATGACCACTAAACGAAAGAACGCTGATATCCTTTGCAGGCACTTTCTCTAGAACCTGGACAGTCGTTTCAAGAAAATTAACCCACCAATCATTTGAGTCTTGTTCAGCAATCCCACCCGAGGTGTAATAGGTAGCATAATTCCTGGCTGCGGATGCCATAATCTCCCCTTGTTCATTGAATACGACACATTTGTGGTTGGTTGTTCCGATATCATGGGAGAGTATATAGTTTGGCAATGCTCCATCCCCCTTTAACGAGTTCTTAGCCTTTCCTGATAATCAATCCAATCTCTATGAAACTGACTCCTACCAATTTCCGTCATCGGATGATGCAGAAGCTCCATTAAAACTTTATATGGCATCGTTACAGCCTTAGCACCTAGCATCGCCATTTCCACAATATCATGGCTTCCTCGAAGGCTAGCGCCGATCACCTTTGTCTCAAATTCCTGCCTTGAGAAAACGGTTACAATTTCATGGATGAGCTGATAGCCTGACCAGCCTGTATCATTGACTCTACCAACATATGGGCTCACATAGGCGGCACCTACCTTGGCTGCTAATATCGCCTGAGATACTGAAAAAACAAGGGTCATATTGGTTTCAATCCCCTGGTTTGAAAGGGCCTTACATGCATTTAACGACTCGATACTCATCGGGAGCTTAATCACAGGTCGGTCCAAAACCTCACAAATATCCAATGCTTCGTGAATCATGTCCTCCGCCTTTTCACTAGAAACCTGGTACCAAACCTTTCCAATTATAAGATCATTTATTTTCTTCAAAATCTGTTTCGGTTCTAATTCCTGCTTTGATAGTATGGTAGGGTTCGTGGTTACCCCATCCAAAATTGCCAATTCTTTAGCTGCTCGAATCTCTTCGATATTGGCCGAATCGATGTAAATCTCCATATGACCACTCCCTTTGTAGGTTGTTTTTGATTTCTTTTGATTTATTATCAATTATATTTGTTTACTTTTGAATAAGTCAATTATAAAAATTCAAAATATTTAAATTTCATTATTAGATTCTCTTTAAGAAGAAATTCATTGTTACCCTCTCCTCATTTCGATAAAATTGGGAATATAATCTATTAAATTGTGGTGATGGAATGTTTAAGATTCTTTTAATCGAAGATGATAGAGCCTTATTTCAGGAAATAAAGGAGCGGTTATCAGGCTGGTCCTACGAAGTATATGGAACCCCAAATTTCGATCAGGTCATGCAGCAATTTACTGCTGTTAAACCTGATCTTGTTTTGATTGATATCCAGTTGCCAAAATATGATGGATTCCACTGGTGTCGTATGATTCGCTCCCATTCGAATGTTCCAATCCTCTTCTTGTCCTCACGGGATCATCCAATGGATATGGTGATGGCCATGCAGCTAGGAGCTGATGATTTTGTTCAGAAGCCTTTTCATTTCGATGTTCTCGTTGCAAAAATTCAAGCAATTCTTCGTCGTGTCTATAACTATAATACCGAAGCGATTCAGCTGAGAACTTGGTGTGGTGCTACGATTGATTTTGAACGGAATCTTGTTACGAATGAAGCAGGAACAATTGAATTGTCCAAAAATGAAATTTTCATCCTAAAAAAATTGATTGAACAGAAGAATAAAATTGTTAGTCGCGAAGACTTGATCAAGAGCCTGTGGGAGGACGAGCGCTTTGTTAGCGATAATACACTTACCGTTAATGTCAATCGGCTGCGGAAGAGGCTTGATGAAATTGGCCTCGGACATTTTATTGAAACGAAGGTTGGGCAAGGATATATCGCCTTAGAAGAGGAA
>DLCS01000022.1:3744-8451 GCA_002480735.1 Bacillaceae bacterium UBA7792
TAGAAGAGGAATCATCATATGATTAAAACCTTTTTATGTGAGAGACTGAGCTGGATTTTATTTATCCTATCTTTACATGTACTTTTCGTCTTTGTTGCTTTCTTGGATCCAGCGATCCCCATCTGGCCTGTTCTCTATATGCTTCTATTGTCAGGAGTCGCTTGTATGATTTTTCTAATCGTGAGATACCATAAGGAAAGCGGGTTCTATCGCTCCTTACTAGAATGGGAGGAAACTCTTGACTTAACCCAGATGATAGAGCCAAATAGTCCCTTTGAAAAAATCGTCACTGAATCGCTTATCCGGCAAACAGAAAATTTAAAGCAGATGGCATCTGAACACCTCACTGCATTAGAACAGGAAAAGGATGACCTGCTCTCATGGATTCATGAGGTAAAAACCCCGTTGACGACGATGCACTTAATGATTGATCGTATCGAAGACGAAAAATTGAAAGAGGAAATTTCCTATGAATGGTTGCGAATCCATCATCTCCTTGATCAACAGCTGCATCAACGACGGATCCCTTTTATTGAAAATGATCTATTTATTGAAGAAACAAATGTAAAAGAGATTTTAGTACAAGAGATCAAATCACTTCAATCATGGTGCATGCAAAAAGGGATTGGCTTTGATTTGGAGTTGCAGGTAACGCAGGTCTTATCTGATGCCAAGTGGCTAGCTTTTATTTTGAGACAGATATTAACAAATGCAGTCAAATATAGTTCTTCATCGGATATCTTGTTTAAAAGCTATGTCCGAAATGGGAGAATCGTGCTTGAAATCAAGGATTTTGGTAGAGGCATCGCAATACAGGATCTTCCCCGAATTTTTGATAAAGGATTTACATCCACTACCTATCACAGCGACCACGTTGCAACTGGGATGGGCTTGTATCTTGCAAGAAAAGCCGCCCAATCGCTGTTAATTCATATTGAAGTCCAATCTAAGTTGAATGTAGGAACGACTTTTTCCCTCATCTTTCCAAAAAGAAATGATTTTCACCATATCACAGGCGTGTGACAATAATGTCACATGCTTTTGTTGTTTGTTCGTGGAATCACAGGATTCGCTCTTCTCTCCCCTTTATAATAAAGGCATAGAAGAAAACAACGAACGTATTGAAGGAGTGTATAGATATGCATATTTTAGAAGCAACGAAAATTCATAAAAGCTATGGCAATAAATTCAACAGACAAGAAGTATTAAAGGGACTCGACATTCACATTGTGAAGGGTGAGTTTGTTAGTATTATGGGACCATCCGGGTCTGGGAAAACAACTCTCCTTAATGTACTGTCCTCGATCGACAAGGTCAGTGATGGATCGATTAAAATTAATGGAAAAGAAATCACCAGATTAAAAGAGAAGGAACTGGCTGAATTCAGAAAACAGCAATTGGGGTTCATTTTTCAGGAGTATAATCTTCTCGATACCTTGACGGTCAAAGAAAATATTCTCCTCCCTCTCTCAATTGCCAAAATTTCAAGACATGCAGCCGAGCAAATGTTCAAAGATTTGGCGACAGAACTTGGTATTTACGAGGTAAGAGATAAGTACCCCAATGAAATTTCTGGTGGACAAAAGCAGAGGACATCAGCTGCACGTGCTTTCATCCATGAGCCAAGCATTATTTTCGCCGATGAACCTACAGGGGCCCTTGATTCAAAATCAGCCTCAGACCTATTAAGTAAACTAAGTGAATTAAATGAAAAACGGAACGCAACCATTGCTATGGTCACCCATGATCCGATTGCAGCTAGTTACTCCCACAGAGTCATCTTCATTAAAGACGGTCGTATTCATAGCCAGCTTCATAAGGGAGAGCAATCACGCAATGATTTTTTCCAGGATATTATGAAGACCCAAGGTGTACTAGGTGGTGTGCAATATGAGGGTTAATGAGCTTGTCTTACGCAACCTGAAAAAGAATTTTAAAAACTACTATCTCTATGTTTTTGCGTTAATTTTTAGCGCAGCCCTCTATTTTGCCTTTGTCACTCTGCAGTATGACCCATCTCTTGAAGAGGTAAAGGATACGGTCAAAGGAGCTGCATCTATTCGTGCAGCATCGGTTTTATTAGTGGTGATTGTTTCCATATTTCTTCTTTATGCAAACAATATTTTTATTAAGCGTCGCAGTAAGGAAATTGGATTATTTCAATTAATTGGGATGACGAAAGGAAAAATTTTTCGCCTTTTAAGTGCGGAAAACTTTATTCTATACTTTGTTTCCTTATCTCTTGGAATCTTTGTTGGATTTGCCAGTTCAAGATTGATTCTCATGATCTTATTCAAAATTATCGGTGTTGATATTGAAACAACACTAAGGTTTTCAACAGAAGCCTTTACTCAAACCTTAATTGTTTTTAGTATTATCTATTTGTTCATTATGCTAATGAACCATCTTTTTATTAGACGGCAAAGCATTTTATCATTGTTTCGAGTCACTTCCTCTACAGAAGGAAAAATCAAAGGTCTTTCCGTCTGGCAGATGATCATTGGAATAGCTGGAATCGCACTGATTATTGTCGGTTATTACGTGTCTTCGAGACTCTTTAGCGGAGATTTTACCGAAATGAACGAATTATTTCTCGCAATGGCTTTTATTCTGGGAACTGTCATTCTTGGCACATACCTTCTTTATAAAGGATCTGTAAGCTTTATCTTTCATCTAATACGTAAAGGGAAAAAAGGTTATTTAAATATTAATGAAGTACTGTCCTTGTCATCGATTATGTTTAGAATGAAGTCAAATGCGATGCTATTGACAATCATTACAACCGTTTCAGCACTTGCAATCGGGCTCTTGTCACTGAGCTATATCTCTTACTATTCAGCAGAAAAAAAGGCGGAAAATAATGTGGCTGGAGACTTCGCATTCACTGTTCCAAAGGATGCTCAAAAATTCAAACAAGCTTTAGACGAACAGAAAATAGCCTACACCACAATAGAGCATGAGGTTATCCAAATTAAGGTCAATATGAAAGACATTTTAGGTACAGACGGCAGTGGCCTATACGTTGATCCATCCGCAATGATTCTCCCTGCCGTTAGCGATAAAGACCTTCATGATTTCGACGTTTCACCAGATGAAACCATTTTTACAGGGTATAATGATCTATTGCAGAAATTCATGTCTTTAAAGGATTCAGGTCAGGTTGAGCTTAAAGGAAAGACTGAAATCATTCCTCAAACCTATTTGGGTCTTGAAAAAGATTATCTTATTTCATGGTATTTTACTAGTGGTGGGATTCCGGTTGCGATTGTCGATGATAGCATATTCAAGCGTTTAAAGGACGATCAGGATCCAGAAATTCAAAAAGAATCATCGATCTTTATCGGATTTAATTTACGGGACGACACACAAATGGAAAAAGCAAACGAGATTTTTCAGGAGCTTGGCTTTAGTGAAAATAGAATGCATGATTCTCGTCTTTCAATGAGTAATCAAGAGAAAGCAAACATAGGGCTCATCATGTTTATCGTAGCCTTCTTAGGTTTAACATTCTTAATTACATCTGGCTGTATTCTCTATTTCAAACAAATGGGTGAAAGTGAAGAGGAAAAGCCGCACTATACGATTTTGCGCAAGCTAGGCTTTACACAGGCTGATCTATTAAGAGGAATCCGTTCAAAGCAAATTTTTAACTTTGGAATTCCATTAAGTATAGGTTTGCTTCATAGCTACTTTGCTGTTCAGTCAGGCTGGTTCTTATTCGGGACTGAGGTTTGGACTCCGATGATTGTGGTGATGGTTCTCTATACAGCCCTTTATTCCATCTTTGGCTTCCTTTCCTTGGTGTATTATAAGAAAGTAATTAAGGAAGCACTTTGAAAAATTCAACGGGTATCATTCACTTAGTTTGATACCCGTTGTTGTGATTTTTTTGCTATTGCAGGCATCATATTGCAGGTTTGGTGACCGCTGCTATGATTTTATTGTTCCAACAGGCATCATTCTCCCAATTGGATGACCTCCACCACCTTTTTTCCGCTCAAACGGGCATCATTCTCTCAGTGGCAAGCCTTATTTTGCTTACTCATAAAATGAGTATTAATTTTGAAAGATTATATTGATTTCTTCAATTTCATCCTCTGTTAATTTCACTTCTGCTGCACCCATATTTTTTAGTATTTGTTCAGGTGTCTTCGCCCCAGGGATGACCGCATCTATTGGACCTCGAGTTAAGTACCATGCAAGCACTAATTGTCCAATCTCCGTGTCCTTCTCCTCTGCAATTCGTCGCAAACCGTCGACCTTCTCTAGATTCGTCAAATATGTTTCTTCCTTAAACAACGGATGATTCTTTTGTTGTTCTGTAAGGGGCGAATCCTTATGATATTTTCCTGTTAACAGACCCTTCGCTAATGGAAAATATGGGACAAAAGAGATCTCATGCTCAGTAACATATGGAAAAATCTCTTTTTCCGCCTCACGATGAAACAAATTGTAATGACCTTGGATCACATCAACATAGCCATCTCGATTCGCTTCCTTCAACTGTTCAAGCGAAAAATTAGACACTCCGATCGCTCTTATTTTTCCAGCTTCCCTCAAGTTTTGCAATGCACCAACTGCCCCATATTTAGGCGTTTGTTCATCAGGAAAATGAATATAAAATAAATCGATATAATCGGTTTGAAGTCTTCTTAACGATTCATCAACACTTTGAACCAAGAATTCTGGATCGTTCACATGAACAAC
>DLCS01000025.1 GCA_002480735.1 Bacillaceae bacterium UBA7792
TTGAAAGTATCTTTTCATTTTTTCAAGAAAAGCATGATTGTATTGGTCTGGAGCATTTCCCCATCCCTGAAAGGCCCAGTACGCCGCTAGACCATTCGCGATTACATGTCGTCCAAGAGGTCTTTCTTCTACATCTTTCTTCCATTCAAAGGAAATATTAAAATCATCGGTTATATCATGGTCATCGAACATCATATAAGTAGGGATATTTGCAAGCAATCTACGGACTTGGGGTAGGGTTTGCCGAAAACTCTCAATGACTTCCAGCTGCTCCTCATATCGTTTTTGATTCTCAATGAGTTCTGTGGCAAAATCATCCTCAGAGCCAGTTTTTTCCGGAAAGATAAAATGATACTCTCCTTTTGAAATTAGCTCTTCCATCGTTTGGAAATATTCATTTTCTGGGCCCCAGATTTCCGGACTTAAGCTAAGAAGGTACATGGCACTGTACTCTCCAAAGGAAATCAAATGGTTATGGGATTGGCCTGAGGTAAATTTACATAGCTTCTCCATAATTGTTTTCCGGCCACGGACCTGGCGCAATGCCTTTTGCAGGTCAGCCGCTTTCAAACGTTCATCTATTTCCTCCAAATGCTCTTCCTTGCCGATTAATACTTTGCCTAGACGAAAAATGAACGGAAAGTTTGGATCACCGACATCGTCAGCATAGATTTGATCGCCAACTAAGAATAATGCTCCAGGTCTCTCCCTCAAATCAAAATAGGTTTCGTTCAATTTCAAATCCCCACTTGCAAGGGCATCCTTTCCTTTTCCGTGGAGCTTCCGACATGAACCAAAGAGAAGCTTTTCGTTCAAGTCCGATAGGAAAAAGGTTGGGTATTTTAACCCTCTATAGACAATCGCCAATGGGTTTTTGTCTGATAACAGGTCTAGACTTTCAAGGTCCCATGATTCACTGTTACTTGTAAAACGAAGGTTGTAGCCGATCAGTTCCTCACTTGGTAATGAACCCTGCTGAGGTTTTATTCTTATTAAATAGATGTGTAGGCTCTCACCGAGCGAAATCCTATTCGTGTCGGTGCTGACTATAAATGGATGGTATTTATAGCTTTCCTTCCCGTTAGAATCCTTGACTACAAATAGCTCTGCTTCAACCTCGTAAGGCCTACTTGTTGCAATCCAAATGAAAGCCTGCTTCTGCTCAACGCGGCGAACGATCGGCCCTGCTAAAAGTTTCGGTAATTTCATTGTTTATCACAGCTCCAAAAAAATCGGGTTGTGATAGTATATTCATGTAGGCAAAGGCTTGTGTGCGAGCATTATCTTATAGAAAATGACCGGCACTTTTCAAATTTATTCCTGCTAAGGTCAATCCCTCGACTACCCTTTTTGCAAAAAACACCGCTTGATTTCCATCACCATGCAGGCAAATCGTTTCAGCTTTTATCTCGATGTCAACACCTTGTATTGATTTCACCGTTCCTTCGGTCACCATTCGGGTTACTTGCTTGACCGCCTCGGCTGCATCGTGAATTAAGGAGTTCGCCTCACTTCTTGGTGTTAGTGAACCATCCTCACAATAAGTGCGATCGGCAAACACCTCGCTCCCAGTTCGAAGGCCAATTTTTTGACCTGCGCCAATGAGCTCACTTCCCGACAATCCAAATAAGATTAGTTCTGGCTCAATTTTGTAGATGGCTTCTGCTATTGCTTTTGCGATGGCCCCATTTTTGGCTGCCATATTATAAAGAGCTCCATGGGGCTTCACATGCTGAAGCTTTCCGCCTTCAGATCTGACAAATCCATCAAGCGCACCAATTTGATAGATCACTAGATCGTAAGCCTCCTGCGGAGAAATATTCATTTCCCTTCTGCCGAATCCATTCAAATCCGGTAATCCAGGGTGGGCGCCAATCCCGATATTTTTCTCCAATGCGAGCTGTACCGTTTCTCGCATGATGCGCGGATCCCCGCCATGAAAGCCGCAGGCAATATTTACGCTTGTCACGAAGTTCATGAGCTCCGCATCATTTCCAATTCGATAAGGTCCAAAGCCCTCACCAATATCACAATTTAAGTCCACTACATTCATCGGTTCTACTCCTATCTAAATTTTAGTTCTATCAACCTTTTGAGAATGGAAAAATATCTTTCTTGTTCTCGCAGCAACGCTTGAGCCTCTTCTAAGGCAACCTCCCTAAAGCGAATCCTATCACCAGGCTTCATTTGAGCAAGAATGGGCAGATCGGCAGAAATCACATGGGCAATCTTTGGATAACCCCCAGTTGTTTGCCGATCCGCAAGGAGGATGACTGGCTTCCCATCTGATGTCACTTGGATCGTGCCAAAATCAACTGCCTCTGAAAGCATCTCCTTTTTATCCTTAAGGAGCAGAGCGGGACCGGATAGGCGATAGCCCATTCGATCGGAGGCAGGCGTGATTTGAAATTCAGACTTAAACAGCAGATCTTGGCTCTCTCTTGTGAATGCTTGGAATTCTCTTCCTTTAATCACACGAATGAAGGGTGTCGCAATTCGAGGTGGGACACTCCATTTTGGATTTCCTTCTGAATGGACCTCTTCCATGATTTTCTTAGACAATTCCTGCAGGTCACCAAGCGGAATTTGATCCCCTGCTTCCAATGGCCGCCCATGCCATCCACCCATTTTTGCGTGGGCATAGGTAGAGGCACTGCCCAATACCTTTGGAATCCTAATTCCTCCAGCAAGGCTTAAGTAAGATCGACAACCGTCTATACATTCACCAAAACGAAGAATTTGGTTTTTTCGAATCAGAATCGGTCGCCACATCGGGAGCCTTTTGTTGTCAATGGTTGGAGAGAGATTCCCACCGGTAATGGCGATAAGTGAATCACGAGAAAATTGAATGGTTGCGCCTATTAAAGTCATTTCGATTGTAGGGGCATTTTCATCGTTCCCGACCAAAATGTTGGCTACACGGTGGGAGTAAGTGTCCATCGCTCCACCTACAACGACCCCATCCTTTTGATATCCATACCGCCCAAGGTCTTGAATGGTTGTCAAGAGCCCGGGTTTAAGAATTGAAATCATGATGCTTTTGCCCCCATTCGTGATATTCCTGTAAGGATATTGAGTAAAAATGAATCCTGTCACCAGGTTTTAACAAACATGGCTCTTCTCTATTTGGCTGAAAGAGCTCTACAGGGGTTCTTCCGATCAGCTGCCATCCCCCTGGAGTTTCGATTGGATAAATCCCCGTTTGCATGCCAGCGATTCCAACAGACCCAGCAGGTATCCTTAATCGTGGCGACTGTTTTCTAGGAGCAGCAATTTTTTCTGACATTCCCCCCAGGTAGGGGAATCCAGGTGCGAAACCAATCATATATACAAGATAGCTACCCGAAGTGTGTTTATGAATAACCTCGTCCACTGTAAGCTGATTATGTGTTGCGACAAAATCCAAATCAGGACCTAGTTCCCCTCCGTAACAGACGGGGATTTGGACAACACGCTGCTGATGGGGACTCGCTGGATTTATATGCTCCAGTAAGCTCACGACCTCTTGGCATACCTCACGATATGTGAAGGCTGTAACGCGATAAAGAATGGTAATCGTCGCAAAAGCAGGTATGTATTCGATCATCCATTCAGGCTGATTTTTCTCAAGAAATGAGGAAACAAGTTGAACCTGTTGTTGAATTTTCGGATCAATTTGTGAGCCGAATTCTATTAGAATTCCTCGTTCGCCCAAAGGATGTAAATGGTAATCCATCTCAGGCAACTCCTTTTCTATTCCTTAAAGGGTATTTCGTGACCAGTTGTTGCTTTCATTGTTTAGTTTTGCGAGGTGTTCGCTTCAAAAATATTCAGAACTATTATATTATGAAAATAAGAAATTTCATATTTAGAAAATTTATTAAAAAATAGAAACCATTCCCATTGGAAAATAGTCTAATAGATAGGCAGATGTGGAGAAAGAGGGGGATAGACATGCAACCGGAAAAGAAAAAATCGCATGTCCCATTTCGTGTTAATATTATTTTTTTCGCGGTATTTCTAATGTTTTCTCTATTGGTTCTAAGGC
>DLCS01000058.1:0-461 GCA_002480735.1 Bacillaceae bacterium UBA7792
GCAAGCATTTGATGATAATCCTTGCTTTTGGCCGAAAAAATCGCCACCATAGCTCTGTTTAATTCCTTTTCCATTTTTGTATGCTGTTCAGCAGCCATCGCGAATAACTGCTTTGGGTTGTTTCGCTCCAGACGCCGAATTAAGCTACTATAGGCGTCTTTTTGAGTAACAAAAAGATTATCTGCTCCACGAACAAGTCTTTCTGTCACTTTATCAACCTGCTCCATTTTCTGCTCATACATCTTCTGTGGATATCGGAATGCATATGATTTCTCTATACGATTGAGCCGTTCTTGTTGAAACCGGACTTTTTCCTTCATGACGCGAATTAATCTCGATTGCTTCGTTAACACTCTCTCAAGCAGTTCGTTCATATGTGGGACCGCTAGCTCCGCTGCTCCTGTAGGGGTCGGCGCCCGCATATCGGCAACAAAATCCGCAATTGTAAAATCCGTTTCATG
>DLCS01000058.1:576-6531 GCA_002480735.1 Bacillaceae bacterium UBA7792
ATTGTAAAATCCGTTTCATGGCCAACTGCTGATATTATCGGAACCCTTGACGCAAAGATAGCTCTCACTACGGCTTCTTCGTTAAAGGCCCATAGCTCTTCAATCGAGCCACCACCGCGACCAACGATCAAGCAGTCTACCTCATTCATTTCATTTGCCTTTTCAATCGCCTTCACAATCGAGCCTGATGCATGGTCACCTTGTACAAGCGCTGGAAAAATGAGGATGCGGGCAACCGGATACCTTCTTTTAATCGTTGTAATAATATCCCGGACGGCAGCACCTGTTGGAGAGGTAATGACTCCTACCGTATTCGGGAACTTCGGGAGTGGCTTTTTATGCTCAGGTGAGAAAAGTCCTTCCTTCTCTAATCTTTCCTTTAGCTGCTCGTAGGCTAAATATAGATCACCGATTCCATCAGGCTGCATCGTCTTCACATAGATTTGATACTGCCCACCCTGCTCATAGACGGTGACTTCACCAGAGAGAAGGACCTTCATCCCATTTTCAGGAATAAATTTGAGGGAGCGGTTTTGACTTGCAAACATAACCGCCAAAATTCGAGCTCTTTCATCCTTAAGCGTAAAATACATATGGCCACTTGAATGCTGTTTGAAGTTAGAGATTTCTCCCTTCACAAATACATCATGAAGATGGGGATCAGCATCAAATTTTCTTTTGATATATTTTGTTAAAGCAGTAACAGTTAAAAAGCGGTTCTCGCTCATATGAAAAACTCCTTACAAAACTGGAAGCTGCCCTAGCTAACGACTTCCTTCACTTTGGATAAAATTCCGTTAATAAAGCGGCCCGATTCCTCATCTCCAAATACTTTTGCAATTTCAATCGCTTCGTCAATCACCACATTTGTCGGAACGTCCTCTTTGCAATACAGGAGCTCGTAGGTGGAAAGTCTTAAAATATTTCTGTCAACAATGGCTAAGCGATCCATTGTCCACTTTTCAAGATTAGCTTGAATCAAATCATCAATCTGTGGAAGATTTTCGACCACACCTAGTACAAGCCGTTCCAAGTAATCATCACTTCGCACACCGTCCAGGACATGCTCAATCGCTTCGTTCGGTACAGCATCACTTACATCAATTTGAAATAGGGCCTGTAGTGCCTTTTCTCTCGCTGTTCTTCTTTTCATCTATTGAAAAACTCCTTTATAAATAGGATTCAGTTTTTTGAAGTCCATAGAAATAATAGCATAACGACATGTCTTGTTAAAGGGAATCTTCCTACCTACTCTCACTATAACCTTTTTTTAAATGAAAAAGACTCAAAAAAATGAGAAAAGCCAAAGACATTGTGTTGTCTCTGGCTTCCGCTGTTTTAACTACATTTCTTGTTCCGTTTCAGCTTCTTGCTTTTGTGTTTCAAATTGAATTCCAACGATATGAACATTGACTTCCTCTGCTTCAAGGGCAGTCATGTTTAAAAGAGCCTGGCGAATATTATCTTGTACCTTTTGAGCAACCGTCGGTATGGATACTCCAAATTTCATTAGACAGTATACATCTACCTTGATTCCATCCTCTGTTAGTTCAACCTTTACACCCTTACCGTGGTTCTTTTTCCCAAGTCTTTCAACGACACCTGAAGCAAAATTCCCACGCATTTGTGAAACGCCTTCTACCTCTGAAGCCGCTATTCCCGCAATGACTTCAATGACTTCAGGAGCAATTTCAATTTTGCCAAGCCCTGATGGTCCTTGACTCATTTCTAAAATATTCTGTTCGCTCATTTCTGCACCCTCCAGTATCAATCTGATTTCATGACATCATACAATTCAAGAAATTTTGTATTAAAATCACCCGCCACAAACTTCTCATGGCTTAGTAATTTTAGGTGGAATGGAATCGTCGTATGAATACCTTCAATGACAAATTCACTCAACGCTCTTTTCATCCGAGAGATCGCTTCTTCTCTCGTGCTTCCATAAGAAATAATCTTCGCAATCATCGAATCATAAAAAGGAGGAATCGTATATCCTGGATATACAGCCGAATCAATTCGAACCCCTAAGCCACCAGGTGGGAGGTACATGTGAATCTTGCCAGGGGATGGCAGGAAGTTCTTCTCAGGGTTTTCGGCATTGATTCTGCATTCAATAGCCCAACCATTAAACTCAACATCCTCCTGTGCGAATGCGAGCTTTTCCCCTGAAGCGACCTTAATTTGTTCCTTTATGAGATCGACTCCCGTGACCATTTCGGTTACTGGATGCTCTACTTGGATTCGAGTATTCATTTCCATAAAGTAAAACTTTCGATTACGATAATCATAGATAAATTCTATCGTACCTGCACCCGTATAATCAACTGCTTTTGCTGCTTTTACAGCAGCATCGCCCATTTCTTTTCGAATCTCCTCATCCAATGCCGGAGATGGGGTTTCCTCCAAGAGCTTCTGCAGCCGTCTTTGGATCGAGCAATCACGCTCCCCTAGATGAACGACGTTCCCATGATTATCTGCGAGCACTTGTATTTCCACATGGCGGAAATCCTCTATATATTTCTCAATGTATACACCAGGGTTACCGAAAGCCGTTAAGGCCTCCTGTTGCGTAATATTGATCCCTTTTATTAATTCGGTTTCATTACGGGCAACTCGAATCCCTTTTCCGCCGCCACCTGCAGTAGCCTTAATGATTACTGGATAGCCGATGGTGTTCGCAAGTTCAATCGCTTCCGCTTCATCCTTGATAATTCCTTGTGATCCAGGAACAATTGGCACATTGGCTGCCTTCATTGTTTCTCTCGCAATATCCTTTGTACCCATCTTCGTAATCGCTTCAGGAGAAGGACCAACAAAAATGATATTACACTCACGGCAAAGCTCAGCGAATGCTGCATTCTCCGCTAAAAAACCATAGCCGGGATGGATAGCCTGACAACCCGTTAGCTTTGCAACACTTACAATATTGGTAAAATTTAAGTAGCTATCCTTTGACAGCGTTGGCCCGATACAATATGCCTCATCCGCTAGACTGACATGTAAGGCTTCTTTATCTGCTTCAGAGTAAACAGCGACCGACTCAATTCCCAGTTCTCTACAAGCGCGAATGATTCTGACCGCGATTTCTCCTCGATTAGCAATAAGTAATTTCTTGATCATGCTTGGCATCGCTCCTTATTCAGGCTTTACTAAAAACAGCGGCTGGCCATATTCCACTAGCTGACCGTTTTTCACAAGGATCTCAACAATTTCACCTTTCACTTCAGCCTCAATTTCATTAAATAACTTCATCGCCTCAACGATACACACGATGGAATCAGTTGATACCTTAGAGCCCACTTTCACATATGGCTCAGCATCAGGGGATGATGCTTCATAGAAGGTTCCAACCATCGGAGATGTAATCTTATGTAAATTCTCTGTCGTACTAGACTCCTTCACCTCTGGCGCTGGGGCCTCTTTCACCTCTTCCACTTCCTGCTTGACGGCTGCAGCTTCTACTGCCGTTGCCTGTGGGGCTAGGTCAACAGCTTGGGTTGATATTTGTGGTACAGAGACAGCAACAGTTTCCGTCTTATGCTTTTTCATTTTGATCTTGCAATCATCAAATTCATATACAAATTCGTCCAAATTCGATTGGTCTACTAGCTTAATTAATTCGCGGATTTCTTGTACTTTTAGCATGAGTGACACTCCCTAATAAAATTTGGTACTAGATACTAACACTATACGATAAGACCTTATAAAAATTCAATCTTTTTCTAAGTAATCAACAATGGGCTCTTCCCCTCTATAATAAATTAAATTTTCCAAATTTGCGAATGCGAAAAAGGATTTTTGTAGGATGATATCGAAAAATAGTAAATAGGGGAAATAAGGAGGAGTTTTATGAAGACCATTGAAGAAATCAAACAGGAGGATTTAACTAGAAAAAATTCTCTTGTAGTAAAAGCGACCTTTGTTTGTGTCATTCTTGGGGCGGTTGTTGACATCATTCTCAAAAAGGAATTAGCACTCATTTTATCCATTATAATCGGTGGTTTCTTAGGAGTAGGAATTATTGCCACACTTCACTACACAAAGAAATTAGTCCATATGATTCCTTATTTAGCCACCATCCTAGTTTCGGTCGTCATGTACATCATTATGGCAAATAGTGTTTCTCCAACGGCCTATGTGCTCCTGTATTTTATCCTGGCAACCGCTGCGATTTATATGGATCGAAGAGTGCTTTGGACAGGATTTACACTTGGCATACTGGCAACAACTGTTTTTACATGGAAATATCATAGTCAGTTACCAC
This sequence comes from Bacillaceae bacterium UBA7792, assembly GCA_002480735.1. Classification (GTDB taxonomy): domain Bacteria; phylum Bacillota; class Bacilli; order Bacillales; family Cytobacillaceae; genus Robertmurraya; species Robertmurraya andreesenii. The sequence continues at coordinate 4,844 of DLCS01000058.1, forward strand.
TAGAAGCAAAAAATTACGCAACTGTTTATTTACTCTATACGCTTAATACTATTTTACTAAATTTCCAGCTTGCTATATCGAAAAAACTTGCAGAAAACATCGTTGAAGCCCAGAAGCAAACGGAGGATTTGCTGTTAACGGATCGAGAAATTAGAAAAACGGTAGAAGAAAACACCTTAAGTCTCTCCGACCTCATTCATACTGTGAAAAATAAGAGCCATGAGAATTATGAAGCTTCACAGGAAATGAATCAATCCATTGGAGAGATTGCAGCAGGAATCCAAACCCAGTCCGATTCCATTGTTGAAATCACAAAGGCATTAGAGGTTTCAAGTCAGGTTGCGAATGAAACAAGTAATCTCGTGAAAAAACTTCACAAGGATACAATCAACGCTGAAGAAATCACTAATCATGGAGAAGTGCTCGTGACGAAATTAAAGGAAGACCTCTCTGATTCCTTTGAAGATATGGGAAAAATAAATCAGCAAATGACCTCATTAGCTGATTTAGTAAAAGAGACATCCACCTTTGCAAAAGCCATTCAGGAAATCGCTGAACAAACCAATTTGCTTGCGCTTAATGCATCTATTGAGGCCGCTCGTGCAGGGGATTCTGGTAAGGGCTTTGCTGTCGTAGCTGAAGAGGTACGAAAGCTTGCAGATGTGACGAGAAAAACAGCGACGCAAATTACCGATAATTTGAGCGATGTCATCAGTGATACTCAAGGGACGATGAAGACGGCTTCTGTTACAAGTGATAAAATTACCGATAACCTACAATTAGCACTCGATACCCATGAAGCCTTCACCAAAATCAAAGAAACCTTTCATGTGCTCAAGGAGGATATTTCCAAATATGACACATTGACCACGGATGTGTTAAATTCTTCAAAATCGATTGAAGTATCCATCAATGAATTTAGTTCGGTCATTGAACAGGCAAGTGCTTCTTTGCAGGAGCTCTCATCAACGGTAGGCTTGCAAACCTCTCAGCATGAAATGCTCCTTGGCTCAGCAATAGAAGCCTTTCAATCGGTGGAAAATTTAAAGCAGCTACAACAAAAATAACGGGGGTTCCCCGTTATTTTTGTACTTGTTTAGCAGCAGCTATTTCTTCGGATGAAATTCGACGGCAACTGCCTGCATATGCCCAAGCTCATTCTTCACAACTTGAATGATCTCATTCGCTGCTTTGGCTGACGGTTTGTCTGATTTTACCGTAATATTTACCTTTTCTCCATCAGCACGAACTAATGCATCATCATAGCCCATGGCGATAATGAGCGTTTCTAGCACTGCTTCCTTTTGTGCTACCTGCTCTAAATTTTCAATCTTATCGTAGGCAGCTGAACGTTCTGCAGAAGGCAGCTCCGTTGATGCCATAATATCTCTTAATTCTTCCTTCATTTTACTTCTATCCTCATCAAGCTTTAATCGCAATCCTTCGAATACTTCGTCACTGGCAACACTTGAAACAACAGACTCCCTATCCTCCGTTTCTACCGACGCATCCTGTTTCTCAACATCTTTCTTCTCTTGTTCCTCCACGCCTGCTAGCTGATTTTTTTGCTGATCAGGGGAGGTCATATAATAGACTGATAGAACAACCACTAAACTTAACATTGTTAATAGCCATACAGTTTGCTTTTTTAATAACATGATAAATCCTCCTCGTATAGTAAGTTTAGA
>DLCS01000099.1:0-10630 GCA_002480735.1 Bacillaceae bacterium UBA7792
GGTACCTGGTACCTAATTTTCTTCTTCCCATTTGGCGATTTCTTCGCGGACTCGAGGGGCGACCTCTGTGCCTAGGAGTTCAATGGCTTTCATGACATCGGCGTGTGGCATCGTTCCAAGTGGTACATGGAGCATGAAACGGGTGATGCCGACATTTTTGCGGAGATGGATAATCTTTTGCGCCACGGTTTCTGGATCGCCCACATAAAGTGCGCCTTCTGGGCTTCTCGCCGCATCAAATGTCGCTCGATCATAATGGCCCCAGCCCCGTTCCCTACCAATAACGTTCATGGCATACTGTGTTGGCGGGAAGAATTTTTCACAGGCAATCTTTTCACTCTCGGCAATAAAACCATGGGAGTGTGACGCAACAGGGAGCTTCGATACATCATGGCCTGCCTCTGCTGCCGCCCTCTTATATAATTTCACAAGCGGGGCAAATTGGGTCGGTCTACCACCGATGATCGCCAATACAAGCGGTAGACCAAGCTGACCTGCCCGAACAACAGACTGCGGTGTACCACCGCTTCCAATCCAAACTGGTAAAGGATTCTGTACAGGGCGTGGATAGATGCCCAAATTATTGATCGCTGGGCGATGATTGCCGCTCCAGGTTACTTTTTCTGATTGGCAAATTTTTAACAGCAAATCTAGTTTTTCATCAAATAATTCATTGTAATCATCTAAATCATAGCCAAACAGCGGGAATGATTCGATAAAGGAGCCACGTCCTGCCATGATTTCTGCGCGACCATTTGATATCCCATCGAGTGTGGCGAAGTCCTGAAACACCCGTACCGGGTCATCGGAGGAAAGCACCGATACGGCACTCGTTAACCGAATTCTTTTTGTTTGGGATGCAGCGGCAGCAAGTAGAACTGCTGGAGAAGAAGCTGCATAGTCCTTTCGATGATGCTCTCCCACCCCATATACGTCCAACCCCACCTGGTCCGCTAGGATAATTTCCTCTACCACCTCACGCAATCTCTCTGCATGACTAATCACTTTCCCTGTCTTGACGTCCGGGGTTGTCTCAACAAACGTGCTAATTCCGATCTCCATGAACCATTCCTCCTTGCATACTGATTATGGAGGATATTATATATCACTTGATGGAAAAGTACCCACAGATCTGCCCAAAGCCTTACCCTAGTCGACCCTATTCAATACTCCCCTTCCCATTGGTCGTCAGTCTATTTGATTTTCCTTTGTTGAATCAGTCCATGGACAATTGGAAGAAAGGTCCCAACAAGAGCCAGCGGGAGGAACCACTTTCCAAAACCATTTCCCCACTCCATAGCAATCGATATGGATTCATAGAGTATGAGTGAGAATAGGATAAGACAAATATTTTTTAGTCTGTTAAGAAGCTTGCGACTATGTAAATAAAACTGTTCTGTGTTTGATTCATTTAATCGTGCAGGATAGTTATGCATCTCAGGGAATCTTTCAAAAATCTGCATCAAAATACCAGTAAATAGCCCTACCCCTGGCAAGATAAATAACTCTATTTTTGATCCCCAACGGTCCACCTCACCGGCTGCATTATAATGACCAGGTACCTGTTCTGGAAGGCTGCTCCACACAAACACGAGTAAAATGATTGACCCGATGAAGAACATATATCCGATAATATCCCAAATCCACTCACCCTTAGTTTTAGGAATTTCTATCTTCTCCCGTCCCCACGAATTAACCATGCTTCATCACTTCCTTGCTTTTCTCTATTTCTATTTTATACGAGCAAAGCCTATCACTTGTTTCACTTTTTTTGTTTTGCTAGCAAGTGCTATCATTTTGCTAGCGGCCGCTATTCGTTTGATAGCAATTGCTAACAAAAAGGACCAACTCCCATCACCTGATTAGAGTTGGTCCTTACCTAATAAAACAGCCTTTATTTGCTACAAATAATAAAAACATAGCAAGTGATTTAGAAATGGACTCCCAACTGCACTTGGGAGGGATCTATTTCTACTTAATACTTAAACTTGGAAATTAATTGGTTTAATTCTTCTGCCATAGAGGAAAGAGATTTTGCTGATGCAGTGATTTCCTCCATCGAAGCTAGTTGTTCCTCTGTAGAAGCTGCCACTTCTTCTGACGTTGCGGCATTATTTTGCGCAACTGTGGATAGTTCATTTGCAGTAATAGTAATCTCCTGAATAGCTGCTGATATCCTTTGTGACATTGAAGAAATTTCCTCCATTTCTGGAGTAATTTCTTTCGTACTATCTAGTATTAAATTGAATTTCTCTATCGCTTCACGAGACACTTCTACCCCAGCCTGCACATCATCCATAACACGAGCCATAATCTGAACGGAGCTTTCCGTATCCTCTTGGATTCCTTGAACAATTTCGTGAATCTGTTTTGCAGAAGTTTGAGATTGTTCAGCAAGCTTTCTTACCTCATCAGCTACAACCGCAAAACCCTTGCCATGTTCCCCGGCCCTTGCTGCTTCAATTGCTGCATTCAAAGCAAGAAGATTGGTTTGATCCGCAATTCCCGTAATCACATCTAGTATCGACCTTACTTCCTTAGAGCGTTCAGACAAAGATTTAATCATCGTATTCGATTCCGTAACAGAATGATGAATAGAATTCATTTGAGTCACTGTATTGGCAACTGCTTGCCCACCTATTTCCGCTTGTCTTGTCGTATGATGAGCAAGTTCCGCAACATGCATAGAATGGTCCGCTATAAGAGATATACTCTCAGAAGTTTTAGCCAAGAACTGTGCGTTTTGATCCAACCCATTCGTCTGATTCTCCGCACCACTTGCCACCTCTTGAATGGATGCAGATACTTGCTCTGTAGCACTTGTTGTCTGCTCCGCGCTGGCAGTTAGTTCTTCTGCCGAAGCCGCAACTTGTTCTGCATGCTGATCTACCTCTTGAACTAGACCACTGAGGCTCTCCTGCATTTCATTAAAGGCTTTTCCTAACTGACCAATTTCATCAGTGGAATGAATCTCAATATGCTCTGTTAAATCCCCCTGACTAATCGTTATGGCCTTTTCTTTTAGAGCTCTAATCGGTTTAATAATGGATTTTATGATAAATAAGACCATTAAGGCACCAATAACCAATGCAACCACAATGACGATCACAGTGTTATGAAAAATTGATTCAGCGGCATCACTGATCTCTGAAGAATAAAGATTTCCTCCTATTTTCCATCCTGTCATTTCATTGGTGACAAATCCCATGATTTTATTTTTTCCAGCTAATTCATAGCTAAATTGTCCTTTTTCTTTCTCAAACATTTTATTGTAAAAGCTTTCTTCAGCTTTATCCCCAGCATTACTCGTAGGGTGAGCTATGCATGTTCTATTTTTATCTAAAATAAGTGCGTATCCCTCTTTACCAATCTTTACTTGATTTGTGAGCTTTTGTAGGTAACTTAAATCGAGATCAACACCTATAACTCCTGAACCGTCTTTCAACATTTTAGATAATGTTACGACCATATCCCCTGTACTAGCTGAAATATAAGGTTCCGATATCACTACTTCCCCTTTTCTCTCCATCGCCTCTTTATACCAATCTCTTTCTCTTGGATCATAATCGGCTGGCATATCTTTTTTTGGTTCTCGTACGAATAATCCCTTATCTGTACCCGAATAAATGGCTTGAGCCTCCTGGTGCAAATGTACATACTGATTCAATATTCCACGTAATTCAGGACTACTTTCCCCTTCATACAATTGTGACGTTACCCTTTCGGACATGACCTCTATATCATGAATTTTGAGCTCGATGGTGTTATCAATCGTCAAATTTAATAAATCCAGATTTTCTCCAATTCCAGCTAATACCTCATGTTCCACCGCATCTTTGGCTGTCATATAAGAGATTAATCCAATACTAATGGCGGGAATAACGAGTATAAAGGCAAATGCTAATATTAGTTTTACTTTCATATTTCTAAAGAAGTTTTTCACTATGAGGACCTCTTATCTATTTTTAAATTTTTTTGATAAAGTCTAAAATTCTACAAACCTATAAACGCTTCGGCTTTGAAATATGACGATTTTTCTGATCACCTGATCATTCAAATATCACCTTCTCTTTTGATGACTGTCACAACCTGATCATCCAGTACATTTCTTTAACAGAAGATAAAAAAAAGACTATTCTCCGTATCACGGAATAGCCAAAGGTTTTAACGTAATCATAATTAAGAAAGTTAGGCACCAGAGTGTCTTGCTAATTAATTTATTTGTTTATCATTCACCTTTAGCCTTACAACCGAGTTGTGAGCATAATAATTTTTTTGCTTAATATAACCTACTTTACAATTCTAAATAATTAACAGTTACAAATTATAAACCTTATTACCTAATATTTCAACCAATTTTTTGCAAATATTATCAAATTTCTACAAATTTTTACATGTTAAATATAGTAAAAACTAGGTGGGTGTTGGGGTGTAGAGCATATAAATAGGATTTTCTTAATTGATTGTCCTATGTTCCACTAAACGACACTTTTTCTATGTTTTTCCCGGTTGGCAATATGTTAGCAATATCTTTTTAGTAAAATAGCTATAAGAACAAGAAAGGACGCAATACAATGGACAAAAGGATTTTAATTATTGAAGATGAGGAATCAATTGTTGATATATTAGCTTATGCATTACGAAAAGAAGGATTTTCTGTGCTTTCAGCATCTACAGGAAAAGCTGCAATAGCTAGATTTCAAGGATCCGAGATTGATCTAGTTATTTTAGATTTAATGTTACCTGATACAACCGGCTTCGAACTATGCAAAAAAATCATGGCCATAAGTAACGTTCCTATCCTTATGCTTACTGCACGCGATGATATTGTCGACAAAGTGTTAGGGCTAGAGATTGGGGCGGATGATTATATGACAAAACCATTTGATATCCGTGAAGTAATTGCACGAGTGAAAGCTTTGCTTCGCCGCCAGCCAAAAGCATTATATAGCTATTTGGCCATCAATGAATCTATCAAGATTGATCCCCGTTCCCATTCTGTTTTCAAAAATGATGAAACCGTCATCCTCAAGCCGAAGGAGTACGAGCTTTTACTATTATTTGTTCAACACAAAAATCGTGTATTTACCCGCGAAGAAATACTTGATACCGTGTGGGCCATTGATTTTGAAGGTGGGCTTAGAACGGTTGATGTACATGTTCAAAGAATTCGTAAAAAGTTAGATCCCTCCATCATCGAAACCGTTTTTGGTACTGGGTATAAAATGAAGGGGCTTTAAATCGATGAAATGGACAATTAGAAGAAAATTTCTATTAGGCTTTTTATGCCTATTTTCATTTGCCGTGTTGGTTTTTAATCAATTATTAGAAAAAACAATTGAAAATAATACAGCCAATTTTATTAAAAATACCACCTTTTTATTTATTGGGGTATTTATGATTTCCTTATTTTTGACTCATCGAATTATTAAACCGCTCCAATCCTTAACAAAGGCCGCAAAGCTTATGGGGAAAGGAGATTACACCGAAATTACAAATAAGAAAACATCCGATGAGATTGGAGAACTAGCAAGGCAATTTCAGCAGATGCAGAATGAAATTCGTCTGCATATTGAAAAAATTAGTGAAGAAAAAGAAAAAGTTTTGCTATTGGAAAGGAAACGCACTGACTTTTTTAACAATGTGACTCATGAATTGAAAACACCTCTTACGACCATTTCGGGATATGCCCAGATTATCAGTGAAAAGGGCTTTGATGATGCATTGTTTTTACAAAAGGCTTCAGCTAAAATCCAATCTGAAAGTGAGCGTTTAAATGATATGGTTACGCAATTACTATCATTCTCAAAATTGCAGATGTCAGGTGTTGTTAAAAACAAGGAAGTGTTTGATTTATTTCCTCTTATTCAATCGATCCGTGAAGATATGCAGCTAAAAGCGAATAAATATGCGATGACCATTGAGCTTATGGGTAAACCCTTCTTCATTTACGCTTACCGAAATGATATGAGGCAAGTGATCATTAACCTGATTGATAATGCAATTAAACACGGGAAAGAAAATCATCCCATTCGAATTCTAGTAGATCAAACGGTTACCATTACGAACGATTGTGAGCCGATTCCTACGAAAATCATTGATCAGGCATTTGAACCTTTTATTCACCACCATGCTAAAGATAGTCACGGATTAGGCCTCTTCATTTGCAAGCAAATTATCGAACAATATAATGGGAATATTTCCTTTCAAAATGACAGTGGAAAAGCCATCATTAAAGTTCACTTACCTCGGTGGCAACAAAATGGCAATAACTCACCACAAACTAGCAACAGGTCTATCCTATGATAATCCTGTACAAAAATTCACGAGGAGGAAATGACATGAAAAAGAATCTTCAAGGATTGGCCATTTTAATGCTAGCAAGTGCAGTAACTACGGGATGTTCACTAACGGGAGCAGCAAATACGCAAAAAACAGTCACGATTAATGAAAATGTTCAGCTGGAAAGCTCCTTAGCGGATAGTTCTCTACCCGTTGTACACGAGAAATCGGTTAAGTTACCAGTAGAAGCGGATTACATAGGGTTTCATGGGGAGAAAATTTATTACAATCAAAATGACGAAACATACATGATAAATACACGGACACTTGCCGAAACGAAGCTTGCGGAAAAACCCTTTTTTGCCATATCAGAAAATGGGAATCGTGCTCTTTCATTAGTGAATGAGAAAGTATATGTGCTTGATTTTGAATCTGGTACAGAGAAGCTAATCGGAAACGGCACTGAGACATATGAATATTATTTTGCTGATGCTGAGGGAAAAGAAGTCATACATGTGGAGAGCGTTGAAGAAATTGTCGTACATGTCATCCGTGTTGACTCATCTGAAGTAAATACTTGGAAAATGAAGGACTGGTTCGAAACCAATAATTTCACCTTAACCTCGATAAAAAAGGATGATGAAGGAATATATGTCGCGGCAGAATCAAAGGAAGACGGCTATAGACTATACCATCTCGACTATAACGGGAATATTAAAACCATTTCTACATTAGAAAATATTGATTCACTGGATACTTATGACTTTATTGGAACAGACAAAATTATTTTTAATGATATTTACAAAGGGACCTCAGGAATTTTTATGATCGATTTATCATCCGATAAAGTTACACAGCTCGTTGCGGGTGGGAAGGATGAAGAAGGGATATGGGTGCCATTCTACAAGCTATCACCTGATCATAGTAAAATCTTATTTGATACACCCGTTCAGGTCGGAAATGAGTATAAAGCAAACGTCTATATGGCCGAACTAGTCGATGATAAGCTTGAAAACACCGTTCGAATCTTAGAAAATGCTGAATTATATGCGGTCATTTCCTATACAGGGGCTTGGAGCTCCGATTCCCAAACTGCCTATATCAGCACTTCTACAAAACCCGGCGATAGCATGATAAATACCATTGAAGTCTTTAGCCTTCAATAAATTGTGAGACGAGGGGTTTTTGCCCCTCGTCATCCAATGGTCTCCTATTCTAGACTTAATACAATGGCACCCTCCATTTTTCCTTCACTTCATGGTAGCGAGTGACAGAAATGAGATGTAAGGTTAATTCCTCTGGAATTTCTTCTAGATTATAGATGCGGAGTTCAGTCGTTGTTTTATAGCGACCATTTTTGTCTTTTTCATCTAGGATGGAGCCGCTATGAAAGGCTTCGTAGGACTGGCCCTGATTATCTACCATGATCCATGCACCCAAATCAGAGGATTTCGCTTCCTTCCCACCCTCCATTTCAATTTTTAAAAAGGAATCCTTTTCAATTGGAATGACGGACTTCCGGAGTGAATAATCACTTTCAATATTGACATCTTTAATGGTCAAATAATTTCCTTCGTATTCAAATGTTAATGGCTTCTTTTTTAAATCCTTTGGCTTAATTTTGATTGAGAAATCAGATGGTACTGTTTTAATGACGCCATCTAAAACAAAGGTTAGTTTTGCATCAGCTTTTTGTGGAATAAAGGACTCATTCCACTTCATCTGCCCAAACTGTTCCCCGTCTTCACCCGTTCCTTGAATCAAACCCAAATCACTAGTATGTCCTTTTCCTTCTAGAAAGGCATTATAATAATAGACTGGTTTGGAGTCTTGGTTTTCGAGATGATACTGAATCGCCGTTCCATAATGACTAAAGCTATGAACATTACTTTTTCCAAAAGCCTTCTCAAGTTGCTTAGTCTGCTCCTCTATGCCTTGCTTTTCTTTGTCTGTAAAGCCTGTTTCATAAATAATTTCATTGGAGGAAGGGGCAAATCGGACCTCTTTCATGTTAACAGTGACTCCATGTGCACTTGTTTGAACATCGTTCAACGCAATCGTCTTCGTTGATTGGAGACTCTTTGTTAAGTCAACAGGGATCTCTAACTCCCAATTGCCTTTTACCCCGTTTATTTTCGTTAGTTGTATTTTGATTATAAGGTCTTCTATCCCTGTTTGATCTCGTATGGAGAGTTCAATCAACCCATAATCATCCTCCGATCCAGACCAACCCATACTGGAAATTTCAAGCCTCTTTCTTTCCGGATCAAGAGCATAGATTTCATTATTGGAATCAGCAAAGTCTAAATAGACTTTTTGTGGTTTACCATTCTGATTGAGCACTTGATAAGAGAACGCAATCCTCGAAGTATCAGCAACAACATCCTCCACCTTGAAGGTTAACTTTTGATCCGTCACCTCTAGGTCGACCCGTTCTGCAAAACCAGCATCTGAAGCCATTCTTAATCCTTCATCCACTTGTTCTGTTGCGAATAGGCCACCGATCCAGTCCGCAAAGCTTGGGCTTAATGATGCAGTTAAACCAAAGGCAAGGACAACAACCGCCGCTGGAAGGATCATTCTTTTCCAGATTGATTTTTTCCGGTTGACTTTCTGTTCATAAGGCTCGAGTCGCTCCAACACACCAGAGGCAAAATCATTAGGTAAAGAAGGGGTTTGCAGCGTTTCCTTCAGAAACTCTTCCTCGGCTTCAAAGGCTTTGACCACATGAATACAGTCAAGACAGCCTTTTACATGCATATGTATTTGAGCATATTCTTCCTCTGATAAAAGGTTATCCGCATACCGCGAAAGCTTATCGACCGTTGGACAATTCATGGAAATACCCTCCTTCTTTTTTAACCTGTTCTCTCATTTTTTTCTTGGCTCGAAACAGCTTGTTACGAACATTGGCAAGAGAAAGATCCACCATCTCACTTATTTCGCTGTAGCTCAATTCGTTGACATATCTCAGAAGAATAATCATTCGTTCATCCTCTGGCAAAGTCGCAATCAACCGTTCTAATTGTCTATTCTTCTCTTTTTTCAGAAAAACAATTTCGGGATGATTCGTCGTAATCGCTGTTGTTTCACTCACCTCTACCTGTTTCATGGAATAGCGCTTCTTTCGGAATTCGTCCATACAATGATTGATGGCGACCCGATACAGCCAACTAGAAAATGAACCTTTCTGCTCATATTTCCCTAGTTGATGATAAACCTTAATAAATGCCTCTTGCACCAAATCCTGTGCATCTTGGGGATTTTTTGTCATGCGTAAAATGGTCGCATATAAGGGATTCTTGTATTTATTGATAATATGGGCATAGGCCTGCTTGTTTCCAGCAAGCACTTCCTCGATCCACTGCAAATCCTCTTCCATGGGGCCCCTCCTATTTTGTACTTTGTCAATTATAACGGGTCTGGAAGAGGAAAAATTTCAGCTATCCAAAAAAATGTTTTGAAATTTTACACATTATCCTAGACTAGAGCAATTTCAGGTCATATTTTTTAATAAAATCCTTTACCCTCGGAATACTCATCTTAATGTATTCCCCGGGGTCCTCACTTACTGTAAGGATATAGTTGAGGAAACTCACTCTTCTCGCCGTCATGAACAAATCCAGATCAAAATCAGTGAATGGAGGCAACGGACGTACCTGTTCATACCCTTGAAGGAACAGACCTTTTACCTCCTCAAAATCAAAATCATCTTCATAAGCATAATAGTACAATGCGATTGCTATATCGTGAATGGGTAAGCCCAGCAAGGCTTCTTCAAAGTCCAGAACACTAAGCCTATCTCCAGATACTCGCACATTCCACGGGTTAAGATCCGCATGAATAAGTTGGAGCTGCTCTGCATTTTTTTGATAATAGGATGCCAATCCTTCATTTAGTAGAGGAATAATCGCGTCCATTACCTCATGATATTCCGAAGAGAGAATGGGTTCATACTCTGCATTCTTATAAATGGCGCTCTCTCCGTTATAGTAAAAAACCTTATCCCATTTTTTCGGTGAAAGATGTTCAGGAATCCTAAGTCCATAAGTAGCCTCATGTAGTTTGGCTATTAGCTCACCAAGCTGAATAAAGCGCTCCCTATTTTCATTGCCATCTAAATCCTCTCCCACCAGCCATGTGTAGAGAGCGAGTCGTTTGGGTTGTTCTGTAGCTTTCGATTCTACAACTTGAACAAAGCTTCCGTCCATTGCAGGTAATACAGAAGGAAGTAATACTAGATTTTTCTCAGCTATATGATTCATGAGAAATACCTCTGCAAGATTATCCTCAATTGTGCTCGATTCCTCTTCGAAAATTTTTAAAACAAATTGATTCCCTGAATGGT
>DLCS01000099.1:10758-12126 GCA_002480735.1 Bacillaceae bacterium UBA7792
TCCCTGAATGGTCCTCGACCCGATAAAGCATATTTGTGGCTTCAACTAGAAATGAAACATCCTTTACTTTCAAGTCATATCGAGCTAGTGCTAATTTTGCTACCTCTAAAAAGGATTCCGCCCCGTGATTGGTTGTCATAACTATTCTCCTCTTTATCTGCACCATTATTTAGAAAATTCATGAATTATACATGGATTTATTATACAACTCCTGTTTATGATTGCTATAGATTATTTGAAAGGAAGTGGAATATGTTATTAAAAGCTCGCACCGAACCGCAGGAATTAAGAATTTGGAGATGCTTAAATGGAAGAATGGAATTGTCGTCTGAGGAAAAGCAGCAATACTTGAATTTGAAGAAAGGTTTTGAAGGTGAATGTAAGTTTGATACCTTAATAGCCAGTCAGGAAAGTAAATTTCTTATTTTGCATGACTTATTACTCGAATGTAATAATAACACATTTCAAATCGACTCCTTATTGATAACAGAGGAAATGCTGATACCTTTCGAAGTAAAAAATTATGAAGGAGATTTTTATTACCAAGATGACAATTTTTATACGTGTTCAAGCAATAGGGAAATTACTAATCCTCTCCATCAATTAAATCGGGTTGAAACCTTACTCCGCCAATATCTTCAAAAACTTGGGCTCCATTTTTCCATTAAAGGGTTTCTTGTGTTTATTCATGCGCATTTTTTCTTATACCAGGCACCTCGAAATGAGAAAATTATTTTCTCACCCCAATTGGATCAGCTTCGAAAAAATTTAACCTCCCTCCCATCAAGACTTAGTAATCAACATCAAAAGCTTGCAGATTTACTGATTAAAGGACATATTTCTAATTACTCTCATAAAAAACTACCGAACTATCAATATGACTGGCTTAAAAAAGGAATAACTTGTGAAGTTTGTCTCTCATTTCTTACTGCTATCAGCTCAAGAAAGATGGGTTGCCCTAAATGTCGGAGTCACGAAAAAACTGAGGATGCTATCGTTCGAAGTATTGAGGAATTTAGATTACTTTTTCCCAAGAAAAAAATAACAACAAATATCATTTATGATTGGTGTAAAGACGTTAAGTCGAAGAAGATGATCCAAAGGATATTAAAGCAAAATTACAAAACCATCGGACGAGGGCAATGGTCTTATTATGAATAGATTTGATCTACTCACATAAAATATCTTTTACTCTTTTCTTTGAAAACAATGATAAGATTGAAAACGCTTGGATCTTGATTGACACTCTTATAAGCGACAAAGGGTCTTATTGTCTACCGAGCAACAGGGATTTCCTTTTACTCGGGCGACAATCACCGCGATTGACTACCGGACGAACGGATTTCCCTTTTACTCGGGCGACAATCA
>DLCS01000099.1:12307-12816 GCA_002480735.1 Bacillaceae bacterium UBA7792
TTTTACTCGGGCGACAATCAGCCCGATTAACTACCGAGAGACCCTAATCCTCTTTTGCTCGGGCGACAATCGTCCATGGATACCTTCAATTTTCCATCGAAACAGTCGCTTTCGATGCAATTGTACTCTCTAGGCTCCTTCTGAACGGAAAGGAGTAGATTAAAAAGTAAAAAACCCCACAAGACATCACCATCCTGCAGGGCATGACAAACATATACTTAGTTTTCCTTAACTTCTTTACGGTTCTTCTTCAACATCTTCGATAGAACTTCATAGACAATTGGCACAATGATGAGGGTTAATAATGTTGAGCTTGCTAAACCACCAATAACAGTGACTGCAAGACCCTTCGAAATTAATCCACCGCCAGCGGCCCCGAAAATCATCGGCACAAGCGCACCGATCGTTGCAATCGCCGTCATTAAGATTGGACGTAAGCGTGTTGCACCCGCTTCAAGGATCGCTTCGCGCATTTCCATTCCGCTATGCTCCATACGCACAATCCGGTC
>DLCS01000112.1 GCA_002480735.1 Bacillaceae bacterium UBA7792
AAATTTGTCGGGGTCGTTGGTGGAGATCGTTCGATTGCAGTAGCAAATACATCCAGCCCTGGTGCATGGTCGACTACGATTCCAGAGGATTTAAATACATATTATATGTATGTCCGCTCGGTTAACGGTAAACTTTTTGTGATGAAATATCGCTATGTTAGTGGAACTTTTCATGTGAATCTTTGTGTTATGAATGATAGTGCCACTGGATTAACAGAAACAAATCTATCTCATGTCGGGAATCTCGCTAACAACAAAATTCCGAATCCAGAAAATATCATTTGGATGGAAGACTGGGGAAAATACGCTTTATTTAATGAGAGCATGCTTTATGTATCAGCGGATGGCCTAACTTGGGAAGGAGTCGAACAACCGGGATTCACAACAACCAATTCTGATACGTTTGGCGGGGCCATCTATGTACCGGGTGATGGGTTTTATGTGAAAGCTAGTGGTTATGTGTATTATGCACCTTATTAAATAATGAAAATACAGGCGCTTTGTGGCTCTTTTGTCACAGGCGTCTTTTTATATAGATTAAAACGGTTGGAGAGCGAGGGGAGAAACATGGCAATAAAAGAACTTTGGATTGTTTTACAAACGGTAATTGCTGCAGTGGGCGGTTGGTTGGGCTGGTTCCTTGGGGGACTTGATGGATTTTTATACGCTCTCATTATTTTTGTCATTGTCGATTACATTACTGGCATTATGGTGGCAATCATCAATAAAGAGCTTTCAAGTGAAATTGGTGCAAGAGGGATTTTCAAGAAGATCCTTATTTTTATACTTGTCGGGATTGCTCATATCATTGACAGCCGACTGATTGGTGAGGGCAGTGTTATCCGCACAGCCGTCATCTTTTTTTATCTTTCCAATGAAGGAATAAGCATTATAGAAAACTCCACAAGAATTGGACTTCCGGTACCACAAAAACTGAAAGATGTTTTAGCTCAGTTGCATGGAAAATCGAAGGGAGAAGATGAGAATGGAACTAAACGTTAAGTATATGACCAGAAATGATTGTTTTACTGCTGGAAGGAAGATTACCCCTAAAGGGATTATGGTCCATTCCACTGCAACACCGGGTGTCATGGCTGCCGATTGGTTTAGTCGTTGGAATAAATCCTACAAAGCGGGTGAAACCAATCGACAGGTTGCCGTTCATGCGTTTGTTGATGATAAAGGAGTGTGGCAGTACTTACCTTGGAATCACCGTGGTTGGCATGCTGGTGGAGCGGCGAATAATACGCATATTGGTTTTGAAATTTGTGAGCCAGGTGGGTTTTCTTATGGAAAAGGATCGGCGATGGTAGGCTATAACGTTTCAAAGAATGAAGATTACTTTAGAAAGGCTTGGCAGAATGCGGTGGAACTTTGTGTGATGCTGTGCCGACAATATGATTTAACAGAAGAGGATATCATTTGCCACTCAGAAGGTGCTAAGAAGGGGATTGCTAGTAATCATGGTGATGTTATGCATTGGTTTCCGAAGCATGGGGAAAGTATGAATTCCTTCCGAGCGGCAGTGGGTATCGCATTAAATAAAACTAGTAGTACAGTAAGCTCACCAACTTCGATTCAAGTAGGTGATGTAGTGGAAGTGAAAGCTTCAGCTGGTAAGTATTATCCCGGTGGGGCCACCATTCCAGGTTGGGTCAAAACAGGTTCCTATCATAAGGTGACTCAGGTTGTTTCAAATGGAAAACCGGTCGTTAAAGGTGGGAAGACTTGTGTGTTGCTAGGTAAAAAGGTTGATAAAAGGAAAGGTAAAGAATCTACGGGAATTATGAGTTGGATTGATGTGGGTTCATTGATTGTTATAGTTTCGAAGTCTAAGGAAGTCAAAAAGCCAATTGAAAGGAATAGTCTGTATAGGGTCCAGATAGGAGCATTTTCGAATCAGGAGAATGCAGAAACGTTGCTTGAAAAAGTGAAGAAAGCCGGATTTGATGGCTTTATTAAGAAGGGTTAAAGCGGGATTAAACGGGCTGATAAATCTCAGGATATCAGCTCTTTTTCTGCTTTTTATCCATTTAATTACTTGCTATTAGGATGGAATTAAGTGATATATACAATAACCAAAAAAGCTGATGAACCCTGATGCAAAGCGGATTCAGCAGTTTCTTTTGGGGAGCCAGATTGAATAGAAGAAGCCAGGTGTTAAGAATCAGGGCTAAAATTTGAAAGGAGGCAAAAACATGGCAGAAGCATTGTTTGGTTCATTTGGGCAAAGTGCAGGTGGCCTTTCATTAATGGATCCACCAGCAGAACAACCTAAGAAATTAAGAGTGGCTGCATATGTACGAGTCAGCAGCCTCTTAGATGAACAAGAAGGATCTTTTGATAACCAAAAGACACATTACACTCAATTAATTCGCTCCACACCGGGTTGGAAGATGGTTGACATTTATACAGACCAAGGAAGGTCTGGGACTTCGATGGAGAAGCGATCAGGCTTTAATCGAATGATTCGACACGCTTATGAAAAGAAAATTGATATCATCCTTTGCAAGTCGGTGTCCAGATTTGCGAGGAATGTACTTGACGCCATTAACACGATTCGAGAACTGACTGAGTTGGGAGTTCGAATTATTTTTGACAAAGAAAATATAGATACAGGTGATATGGCAAGTGAGTTTATCCTCACCATGCTATCTGCGACAGCACAGGAAGAGAGCCGAAGTATTTCAGAGAATATAAATTGGGCATTAGAAAAGCGGTATGAAAGAGGCGAACCAGTCTTTGTTAGAAAGCTGGGCTACCAAAAGAACGAACAAAAAGAATGGATCATCATAGAAGAAGAAGCGCACATTGTTCGAGAAGCATTTGAAGAAGCATTGAATGGAAAGACACCTGCTCAAATTGCTAAACAATTCATAAAAAAGAGATATAAGAAAATTAACGGACGAACAGATTGGACTTCCACCACAGTTCGATTGATGCTACTCAATAGGGACTACACAGGAGATGTCATTTGCCAAAAATATTATACGGAAAGTTACCTTTCCCATAAGAGAGTGGCTAATAATGGAGAACGAAATCAGTATTTTATCGAGAACCACCATGAACCGATTGTGAGCCGAAAAACATTTGAAGCAGTCCAGCGGGAACTAGAGAGGCGTAAAAAACCGAATAAAAATAAAAAGGTGAACCGCTACCCGCTTTCCAGCCGAATTCAATGTGGGAAATGCGGAGGAAATCTACATCGATTCATTTGCAAAGGGGTTGTTAGATGGCGGTGTGAGAATAACGTAAGAAGCAAAGAGCTGTGTACCATGGGAAGCATTAAGGAAGAAGTGATTAGGGAAGCCATGCAAGATGCTTTTCTCGAACGATACCGGATGGCACGATACATGTACGACATGGAGAGAATGAAAAAGGATCTTACAAGAGCTGTTGCTGCAAGGGACTTTTCTTACAACAGACTTCGCTTGGATTTAGAACAAATTTTATTAGAAGAGAATATTGCACTTATTAATGCCAACGGGTCTGAAGCGGATAGTACAGATGAGAAACTTGAGGAACTGGCATCGAAAAGAGCATCTATTGAAAAGGAACTAAAGATAAAGGAAGACTGGTGGGAACTATTGGATCAAGATTTCGCATTTAGAGAAGAAGCAAAGACAAAACTCAAGGAACTGGATGCAGTGAGGGATCCATCTAAACAATTACAAAAAGAACTTCGAAATATTTCATTCTTAAGGGCATGGGTAGTACGTGTAAAAGCGATAACACCAATGTCCTTTTGTATGCATTGGATTGACGAGAAGGAAACAATAGTTGATTTAAGAAAGGAGTAGGGATAAATGAGTAGCCATCAAAGTTCATCAAGGGTACGGATAATTCCGGCAAAAGCTAGAACGAGCCGAACGGAAGCGAATCCTGGTGGACAAAAGAAACGGATTGCAGTGTATGCCCGAGTATCCACTGACTCAGAAATGCAGGCAAGCAGTTATGAGCTGCAAGTTGCTTATTACAAAGATTATGTAAGTAAAAACCCTGCTTGGATACTCGCAGATGTTTATGCAGATGAAGGGATATCAGGGACCTCAACAAAGAACCGTACAGAATTTAATCGAATGATTCAAGACTGTGAAGAAGGGCGGATTGACTATATTTTGACCAAGTCAATCAGTCGCTTCGCGAGAAACACTCTTGACTGCATATCAATTATCAGGCGTTTGAAGAGTCTGAGGCCAGCCGTGGGCGTTTTCTTCGAGAAGGAAAATATTTACACATTAGATTCGAAGTCAGAGCTTTTCCTAACGATTTTATCCTCAATGGCACAGGAAGAAAGCCGCAGCGTAAGTGAAAACACGAAATGGGGCGTTCAGAAGAGATTCCAACAAGGTATCGTACACATGCCGACTACCTTCTTCTTGGGATATGATACCGATGAGGACGGAGAAATTGTGATTAACGAGGAACAAGCTGAAGTAGTCAGACGAATTTTTCGAGAGTATTTAGAAGGAAAGGGGTGTCCAAGCATTGCTAAAGGTTTAACAAGAGACGGATTAAAGACAGGAAAGGGGAATAAAACATGGACGTCAGATGCGGTTTATAAAATCCTGAGACAAGAGAAGTACCAAGGCCACTGTTTAGCACAGAAAACAGTCACTATCGACTTTTTATCTCACAAACGCGTTCGCAACAACGATATCCAACCACAGTATTTTGTGAAGAATACTCACCCAGCGATTATTAGCGAAGAAACTTTTGAAGCAGTTCAACAAGAAATGAAAAGGCGAAGGCTGATGATGAAGGATCCCGATGAAAAATATCGCCAACATTTTAGTAGTGTCAGCCCATTTTCTAATCAGTTTTATTGTGGGGAATGTGGAAGACCAGCCATAAGAAGACGTATGACTTCATCGAGGAAAGGAGAGAAGTATTACATTTCTGCTTGGCAATGCCGAGTGACCGCAGGACGAGACCCAGACTACACGGAATGCAAAACGAGCTATGTTCATGAGACAGACCTTGAAAATGCATTTATGAAAATAATAAGAGAAATGAAGGAAAACCTCCATGAAGTAATAGAGGAAGCGCAACAGGCCATTGAAAAGGCATCCCTCTCGCCACCGGAACAACAGAGGCTAGAGGAGTTGAACACGAAAATTGAAGCCATTACCGATCGCATCAGTGGCTTGGCTGCCAAGGAATCGGCCACCAAGGATGCCATTTATGATGCTACATTAAGACACCTCATCTATGAACAGGAAATCCTCCAACAGGAGCGGGATAGCCTAGAGGAAAACATGCAAGAACAACTTTATTTAGAAAAGCAATTACAATCCTTTCTAGACTTATTAGAAGAGACTGAAGAACTAGAGGATTTTGATGTAACGCTTTTCAAAAACACAATCGAGCGGGGCATTATTTATAAGGAGCGAATAGTTGAATTTCAATTTAAATGTGGGGTGAAACGGACTCTCTGTGTAAGAGAACGTAAAACTCCTAAGAAGAAATAAGCTAAATCAAATTGAATAAACATAAACCTCTTTCCACCCAGAAAAAGAACTTGAATGTTCTCGGGATGTGAGTGATAGATGGACACGAACCATTATCACTTATAGGAAAGGGGTTTTTGTATTGGATGAAATTCAAAAAGGCATGTGGGTCCGAACATTGTGGGATCCAGTTAAGGCAAGGGAGGAAAGTCCGTTAATCGGAAACCATGAAGTGAAGGTAGCAGCTTATTGTCGAGTGAGTACAGATATAGAAAAGCAACTGCATTCGCTAGAGAACCAAGTTCAACATTATACCCATCTCATTCGAAGTAAGCCAAACTGGAAATTCGTTGGTGTGTATTTTGATAACGGCACGAGTGGAAGAAATGCGACCAAACAGAAAGGGTTACAACGTCTTATCCGCCACTGCCATGAAGGACGTGTCGATTTTATCTTGACTAAAAATGTATCTCGCTTTACCCGGAATGCTGAGCATCTTATCAAAATCGTGGAAGAGTTAAAAGCCAAGGGAGTGGGCGTGTATTTTGAGGAACAGAAGGTAGACACCTCGGTTGAATACAATCAATTTTTATTGAGCACGTATGCAGCACTTGCACAAGAGGAGATTGAAACGATCTCTGCCTCTACCAAATGGGGCTATGAAAAAAGTTTGCAAAAAGGAAAGCCAAAGTTTGTAGCGACATACGGCTATCGAAAAGTCACAAAAGATGGACAGCCCACCCTTGAAATCAACGAGGAACAAGCAAGGGTAGTTCGCTTGATATACGATTGGTTTCTACAAGATTGGTCCATCCCAGATATCAAGCGAGAACTCATACGCAAAGAGATTCCAACCATGAAAGGCGGGAAAGTATGGGGGACAAAAAACATTAAATATATGTTGCAGAATCCTACCTATACCGGTAATAAAGTGGCCAGACTTCATTCTACGGATTTGTTTACCAAGCATAAAACGATTAACAAAGATGACCCCATTACGATTGAAAATACCCATCCAGCCATTATCAGTATTGATGTTTTTGATCGGGCTCAAGAGAAGTTTAGTTTGGACAATAAATCTCCACGTAAGCGATCCACTCCCACTGAACCACATGCTTTTCAGAAACAAGTCATCTGCCAGCATTGTGGAAAACTCATAAGGGTTCATAAAAGGAAGACCGGTAATATCTGGCGGTGTAATGCAAGAAATGCTGGTGTTTGTGAGGGACCAGAATTACAAGAACATCAATTAAGAACCATGATGCTAGAGGCTTTCGAGAAAAAGTTCTTAGAAGATGAAAATGTTCAAATCGGTACTTTGAAGAAAATCCTGACCGTTGCCAATCAACAAGACCATTTCGAATTCCACCGGTTAAAGTGGCTGACGGAAATGGAGATGGCTCGAACTACGGATACCGATGAAGAGCTGAAGGAAAAAGAAGAAGCGTATCGTGCATTTGAAGAACATATTGAAAGCGTAGAAGAAGGACGACCTTATCGGACCAGTACCATTCAATGGTTGGATTCCATTGAGAATATGGAGACTTTTTACGAACAAGTTACTCTAGAACATTTCAGGGCATGGATTTTAAGTACATCGGTAACTACTGAAACGGACTATGAGGTGAAATGGTTGGATGGAATGGTGACGACCATTGGCTCACCATTAATAAAGGATATAGACTCATCACCGACTGAAGAAAGCCAAACAACAAAGGAGGTGACTTCTGAATTGAAAATACTGAATGACAAAGGCGAATTAATGATAGAGGAAAAGGAACAAAAGAAATCATCCATTCCTAAAAGGGAAGTACAGAAGATTGAACCAAACAACAGTAAAGCGATCTTGCAGACGATTGAAGCCTCAATGGAGGGGGTGAATAAACAACCTTCTTCCCATTTGAATACTAAATCAGCCCTGCGAACAGCTGCTTATTGCCGTGTTTCAACGGACCGTTTAGAGCAGCAATCAAGCCTCAAAACACAGGTTGCATACTATACTTATTTGATTTTGAAAAACCAAAACTATCAATTTGCAGGCATCTACGCAGACGAAGGGATATCGGGGCGTTCGATGAAAAATCGAGATGAATTGAATCGGCTTATTCGAGAGTGTGAACGGGGGCGAATTGATGTCATCTTGGTCAAGTCCGTTTCGAGACTAAGCCGGGATATTCAAGATACCCTGGAAATCACGAGATATCTTCGTCAGCTTCCCAATCCAACCTACATTTACTTTGAACGTGAAAATATATGGACTTCGGACCCTCAAGCAGATCTTATGTTATCCATTTTCGGAAGCATTGCACAAGAGGAAAGTATCGGTATGGGTAGGTCTATGGCATGGGGAATTCGAAGCATGGCCAAGCGGGGCATTTTCCATCGGAAAAGACCGAACTATGGTTATACCATTGATGATAACTACCGTTGGCATATAGTGAAAGAAGAAGCGAGCGTGGTCCGGCGCATCTTTAGAGAAGTACGAAAAGGAGTCACTGTGGCTCAAATCGCAGTTGATCTTAGTGAGAAAAAAATTCCTAGTCCAACTGGTAATTTAACCTGGGGAGCCAGAACGGTTACAAACATCTTAAGAAATGTGGTTTATAAAGGCGATATTTTATTCCAACAAACCATAGCGGTGCAAAATGGCCGAAAGAAAAACATTCCTAATGAAGGTCAAGAACCTCAGTATTATATAGAGGAGCATCACGAACCGATCATACCAAAGAAAAAGTGGGATGAAGTACAGAAGATATTAGATGAACGAGCGGAAGAGGTAAAGAAGAAACGTTCAGCTCCCTTGCTGTTATTAATCACCCTGTTT
>DLCS01000079.1 GCA_002480735.1 Bacillaceae bacterium UBA7792
CTCAAACATTGTTGCTTTTGAACAATAATTATTAGGAGAGGCCCTATTAAAAAAAGCGCCTTATGAGCGCTTTTCCTCGAGTCCATTATACCAGCTTATTCCGATTGTATCTTCCCCTGCGTGAACACCAATTGTGGCCCCGAGTGGATGACAGCTAAAGCGGATGCTAGAAAATATACCTTCTAGCTCCTCTTTCCATCGCAGTGCTTCTCTGTCATGCAGTCCGTATAATAAATAGACCTCGCTAATTTTGAACTTTTTATAGGATTCCTGTAGGTAGCCAAAAATCTTTTCTTTTGCTTTCTTCTCGCTACGAGCTTTTTCTTTAATCGATAAGACTCCATCTGCAACCTGGATAATGGGCTTAATATTAAGCATGCTTCCTAGGAAAAACTGTATACCAGACATTCTTCCGCTTCGATGAAGCTGTTCTAGACTGCCAACAAGAACGTAAGCTTCATACGTTTCTCTTAATCTTTCAAGCTTCTCCTTAATGACTTCAATATGGAGTCCCGATGCAAACCATTCCATCCCCTTCTTTATTTGCACAGTTAATGGATAGGTTAGGATTTTCGAATCGATTGTGAGAACAGGAATATCGACGAGCTGAGCGGCCTGCTCACTTGAAGAAACGGTCCCGCTAAGCTTCGAGGATACCAAAATGGAAATGACATAATCATAGTTTTCTTGCAACTTTTCGTACAGGTTCTTGAATTCACCTACAGAAGGCTGTGACGTTTTTGGTGGAATTTTGAGCGTCTTTAACCTCTGGAATAGCTCATCCGGAGTTAAATCGATTTTGTCCAAGTATTGCTCATTATCTAAATGTATGGACATTGGTACCGTATACAAATCCGGATGCTTTAATAGCTTATCATCAAGGCTCGCTGTACTATCTGTTACCCAAGCAATTTTTTTCACCTTCTCGCCCCTTTTAAAAAAGAATAAAATTTGTTTCATCTATTATTAGTACTTGGTCATAAAAATAGATACTAAATATAGTTTACACGGATTTTCTTTTTAGGGCTAGTTATTTTTAAACAAGAAGAGAATTTAACTTAGCTAATGTTTCCGTTATATAGTCGAGCATGACGATTAAATCATCCATTTGTTCCTCCAATATTAGGCGATTAAATTCGATCGTTATTTCATTTGAGACCCATCTCAAATTGTCGGTTGGATCATGGCTAATCCTCTGAGAAATATGGCGTTCAACACCCCAAATGTTTCTAAGCTGATGATCTATCTCCTTGTAGATTTCCCGCTTGTTCTCATGCTTCATATGAAAAACAATTGCTAGATGGGCCCCAGCTAATGGGCCATTAAGCTGAGTTCGGAGCAGCTCTGAAGCGAGATTTTCCAATTTAGCATCTAGTATTAAAGTACAATAAACCTTCGACTCCCTCGTCTCTGCAAAATTGATCGAATAGCTCCTAGTTAATTTTGCGATATTCACCACATCGTTTCGATCTAGGATCGCAATTTCACCAGCTAAGTCACGGTCATACAGTGCTCCCTCAAGCACAACCTTCATATTATCAAAAGCCGTAGGATCGAACATGTAATACCTCCTTACAAAAGAAGCGATAAGGTATCTACCTTACCGCCTTACAGATTTAAAATAATCCAATCGCATTCCCTTGGTCATCAACATCCATTTTTAGCGCCGCAGGAACCTTTGGAAGTCCTGGCATCGTCATCACATCACCTGTTAAAGCTACGATAAAGCCTGCTCCAACGGATGCCTTTAGCTCTCGCACAGTAACTGTAAAGTCTGTCGGTCTCCCTAGCTTGGTAGGATCATCTGATAAGGAATATTGCGTTTTCGCCATACATACGGGTAAGTTGCCCCAACCGAAGCGTTCAAATTCAGCGATTTGCTTCTTCGCTTTTGTTGAAAACTCAACACCGCTACCGCCATATACCTTTTGAACAATGGCAGTAATTTTCTCCTCAATAGAATCAGATAGATCGTATATTGGTGCGAAGTCTCTTTCTTCCTTTTCAATAACCTCAAGCAGCCTTTGGGCTAGTGCGATGCCGCCTTCTCCACCCTTTTCCCAAACCTCGGTCAGTTCAACAGGCAGATGGTATTGCTTGCATAGTTCAAGCAATGTATTCGCTTCTAAATCCGTATCCGTTATAAATTTATTGATAGCAACAACGAACGGGAGTCCAAAGCTTGCAATCGTTTCAGCATGCTTGCGAAGATTTTCAAAACCTGCCTTCAGGCTTTCAATATTTTCATTCCCAAGCTCCTGCTTAGGAACACCACCGTGCATCTTAAGGGCCCGTATCGTTGCAACAATGACGACCGCACTCGGTTCAAAGCCTGCCGCACGCGTCTTAATATTGAGAAATTTCTCCGCACCCAAATCCGCTCCAAATCCAGCCTCTGTCACAACATAATCTGCCAATTTCGAAGCGGCTACTGTGGCAATTACACTGTTGCAGCCATGAGCGATGTTGGCAAAGGGACCGCCATGGACAAGAGCTGGTGTGTGCTCAATCGTTTGAACAAGGTTTGGTTTAACCGCATCCTTCAATAGAAGGGTCAGCGCACCTTCCACACCCAGATCACCAACCGTCACAGGCTCCTTCTCCATATTATAGGCGACAACCATTTTAGATAATCTTTCTCTTAAATTATGTAGATCCGTTGCTAAACATAAAACGGCCATAATTTCTGATGCCACAGTGATGTCAAAGCCATCCTCACGTGGGACCCCTTGCATTGGTCCCCCTAAGCCAACCACAACCTTTCGAAGTGCCCGGTCATTTAAGTCAAGGGCCCTTTTCCAGACAATTCTCCTTTGGTCAATTCTCAGTTCATTCCCCTGCTGCAGGTGGTTATCAATAAGCGCTGCTAGAGCATTATTCGCCGAGGTGATCGCATGAAAATCCCCTGTAAAATGAAGATTAATGTCCTCCATCGGAAGGACCTGTGCATAGCCTCCACCTGTTGCCCCACCCTTAATTCCCATGGTCGGACCTAATGACGGCTCTCTAAGGGCAATCATGACCTTCTTATCTAATCTATGTAATGCATCTCCTAGACCGACCGTCACGGTGGATTTACCTTCCCCAGCCGGTGTGGGATTGATCGCTGTAACAAGGATCACTTTTCCAGCTTCCTTTGTTTGAAGCTTTGTAATCGTTTTTGATGAAAGCTTGGCCTTATATTTCCCGTATAACTCAATATCATCTTCTGTTAATTCTAGCTGCTTAGCAATTTCTAAAATGGGCTTCATCTTTGCTGCTTGAGCAATCTCAATGTCTGATTTAATCTTTACATGCAAACTCATTCCAATATCCCCCCATACTAAAGCTATGTAGCATTTCTATTGTATCATTTGCTTTAGATATATAGGAATATCTTTTGCAAAAGGATTGATACATTAGTCAAACGACTATATAATTAAAAATATTGAAAATTCGAATAAGGAGATGATCACTTGCCTATTAAAATACCTAAGCTCCTTCCCGCTCGAGAGATTCTAGAAAATGAGAATATTTTTATCATGGATGAAGCAAGGGCGAATTCACAGGATATTCGGCCTTTAAATATTATTATATTGAATCTCATGCCGGAAAAGGAGAGAACAGAAGCTCAAATATTGCGGCTGTTAGGAAATACTCCCTTGCAGGTGAACGTTTCCTTTCTGCAAATGGCCACACATCAATCAAAAAATACGAGTCAGCTACATCTCGACCAGTTTTACACGAAGTTTCCTTACATTAAGAATCGTAAGTTTGATGGCATGATCGTGACGGGAGCACCGGTTGAAATGCTTCCATTCGAAGAGGTGGATTATTGGGAGGAGCTTACCGAGATCATGAACTGGTCGAAAACGAATGTAACCTCAACCCTTCATATTTGCTGGGGTGCACAAGCGGCTCTCTACCACCATTTCGGAATCGATAAATTTGAGCTGCCACGGAAATGCTCGGGGGTTTTCTCTCACGTCGTTGCGGATCGGTCTGAGAAACTACTAAGAGGCTTTGATGATGAATTTTTGGCACCCCATTCCAGATATACAGATGTAGAACGAAGTCAAATCGAGGAGCATGATGAAATTAAGCTTCTTTCCTATTCAGAAGAAGCAGGGCCTTTTATTATGAGTGCAGGCAATGGTAAGCAAATTATGATTACAGGGCACTTAGAATATGATGCTTCGACTCTAGCAGATGAGTATAGTCGTGACCGTCAACGTGGACTCGAAATTCACCTTCCAGAGCATTATTTTCCAAAAAATGATCCAAACCGAGCTCCGTTGAACCGCTGGCGCTCTCATGCCCATCTACTGTTTTCTAACTGGCTGAATTACTATGTATACCAAGAAACACCGTATGAGTGGGAGTAAAAAAAGAGATTCCTAGTTGCGATTAGCTACCGAAAAGAACGCATCAAACAAAATTACGGTCGCCAACAACCTACCATTGGCGACCGTAATTATTTTCTAGCCTTGTTGCTGGGAATAATAGACTTCCTCAAATGGCTGCACCACAACAAATCCATTCCCGGAGAACTTCATTTGGATCGACTCTCCGCTTCCTCTGCCCAAGAATGTCTTAAAGGAAATATCTGTTACAAATTCTGGTTCTAGAGATCCTGACCATGCGACAGTGGCATTCGGATCGGTAAATACCGGGTTGTCAGGGGTAACGAGTAAGGTTAAAGGCTCGTAATGGGAGGTGATCGCAACCATCCCATGCCCGTCAAGACGTACATTAAATAAACCACCCGACATCATGCCCGCAATCTTTCTCATCAGCTTAATATCCCAGTTGATGGAAGGCTCGAACGCAAGCAGATCATTTCCATTTACAAAAATGGAATCGCCTTGCAAATGTAAAATAGAAATCTTTTTACCTTGGTCAGCAACATATAGCTTCCCATTACCTGTTGCTTTCATGAGGGCAGTCCCTTCACCTGTCAATGCTTTTTTGAACATTTTTCCGAGACCATGCTCTAAAATGCCCTCCCGTTCAAACTTGATGCTGCCGCGATAAGAAATCATCGACCCAGCCTTCGCCCAAATTTGTCCGTTAAGGTTAATCTCCAGCATTCTTTGAGTTTCTAATTCAAATAGCCCCTCGCCTTTATCCTGCTGCTGGGTTTGCTTGACAAATTCCTCCATTGAATATCGACTCATACGCCCACTCCTTTAATAGCGATTCTCCTAAATCATAAGCAGCCATCCATAAGAAAAGAACCCTTTTATTCCTGCTCCTCATTTCTCCTTTGAATTTCTCTTAATGCCTCAATTCGGCTTTCATCCTCTTCAAAAAATTGTACGAGGTCTCCAATACGATCAATCGCATTCCAGCTTAAATGATGCTCTATTCCTTCGACATCGTCATAAATATTTTCCTCTATAACACCAATCGTTCGCAAAAGCTGCTCCAATAGATCATGACGGTAGACTAAGCGCTTGCCAATTTTCTTTCCTTTAGCGGTGAGGTCAAATCCTCGATATTTTTCATATGTTAAATACTCATTTTTATCTAATTTCTGCACCATTTTTGTCACAGATGAGGGATGTACCGATAAAGCCTCCGCAATATCCGAAACGCGAGCGTAGCCTTTTTCTTCAATTAATAAATATATTTGTTCAATGTAATCTTCCATACTTGGTGTTGGCATCGGACACCCTCCAATATCACATTTTGCACAAGAAACCGAATGGACTTTGCATAAAGTCCACCTGATACTACCCAACTAATTGGTTTCTCAAGATTGTCTAAGTAAAAGTTTACTATAGAAAGAAACGGGAGACAAGGTAATATAAGGGTATACAGCAACAGCGTGATCTAAAACACAAATTTTATTTTGTTGCCTTCAGAATCCCAGCTAAGCTTGGCATCAAATGATTTTTCCTTGCCTTGGAACCCCTGGATGACCTCTGTTAAACCCTCTGAAAGCAGAAGTTTCACCTGCTTTTGGGTAAGGGATTTCCCGAGGATTTTCTTTGAAATAGTAAAATCACAATGGTTTTTTTGATAATTGGAGCAGCCATAAAAGCCTCCCTTATCAATAACCGTACCGTTGCATTTCTTACATTTACCTAAGCTTGTAGGCTTCCGCTTTTGCTTCTGTTTCCCAGGAATGAAGCTTTCCACCATCTCCTCATTGAACTCCCAGCTAGACGAAGCTTTTACAGTAGTTGAAATAAGATGGTCAATCATCTTATTGGTTAGCTCCATAAAATGCTTCGGGACAGCTTGTCCCTCCGAAATTTCCTTCAGACGCTGCTCCCATTTTGCCGTCATTTCTGGTGAGGCTAAAATCTCGTCCCCTACCGCTTGAATTAGTATTTTGGCCTTCGCTGTGGCATAGACTAGATTTTTGTGGACCTCGATGTATTTACGCTCCTTTAGCATCGTAATGATTCCCGCTCTCGTCGCTTCTGTCCCTAGCCCCTCCGTTTTCATTAACACCTTTTCTAGCTCTTTATCCTCGATATGCTTACCAGCTGTCTTCATCAAAGTAATGAGCTGGCCTTCCGTATAACGTTTTGGTGGCTGGGTCTTACTTTCCTTCACCTCAACCTTTGTTACCTTGCCCGTCTCACCCTGTTCAAGCAAAGGGAGGAGAGGATCCTTTTCCTTTTCATACGCAGGAATAACACGACGCCATCCCTCTTCAAGCTGTACCTTTCCTTTTGATTGAAAGGTGGCTCTTCCATCAACAAGGGTGGTAATCGTCGTATACTCCGTTACGGACTTCCCGAAATGGGCGGCAATTAGACTTCTAGCAATTAAGTCGTACATTTTCTGTTCATCCTGGCTCAGCTTAGACAGTACTGGAACTTGTTCAGTTGGAATAATCGCATAGTGGTCCGTTACCTTCTTATCGTTCACAAATCTTTTATTATCAATGATCGACGCCAGTGGAAGGGGAAACAACTCGGAATATTCTTGGAGCTGCGAAAGCTTTGCTAAAATATCAGGAAAACCTTCAGCCTCTCCCTTAGTGACATATCGGGAATCAGAACGTGGATATGAGACCATTCCTTTTTGATAAAGTGCCTGCATGATATCAAGTGTTTTCTTCGGCGAAAATTTGAAACGACGATTGGCTTCAGCCTGAAGCGCAGATAGATTGTAGAGAAAAGGAGGCAAAAACTCTTTTTTCTCCGACAAGACTTCGCTCACTTCAGCCCCTTTCCCTTCACAAAAGGCAGCAATTTTTTCTGCCATTTCCTTTGTATCGATTCGGGACTCGCCATCTTTCACCCATTTCCCACCATACTTCTTTTTATCGATTAGGAAGTTCGCCTGAACCTCCCAAAAAGGCTCTGAAACGAAGGAATCAATTTCATGTTCACGTTTCACGATCAAAGCGAGGGTTGGTGTTTGCACCCTTCCAACGGAAAAGACATCAGCGAATCCTTTTTGCTTCAATAACAGGCTGTATAATCTTGAAGCATTCATGCCAACCACCCAGTCTGCACATGCTCTCGTGTAAGCTTCATAATAGAGATTCCTTGTATCCTCCTCTGCTAATAACGACTGAAACCCTTCATGGATCGATTTGGGGGTTAGAGAAGATATCCAAAGTCTCTTCATCGGCTTTTTACACTTTGCTTGGCGAAGAATATTGCGGACAATCAGCTCACCTTCCCGCCCCGCATCACCTGCATGAATCACCTCAGTGACCATCGGATCCTGAAGGAGATTTTTGACAATCGTAAATTGCTTCCATTTGTCCTTAGAAACTTCATATTGGAATTGAGATGGAATTATTGGAAGGGTTTGTAGAGACCACTTTTTCCATGCAGGATCGTATTTTTCGGGGGGAACGAGCTGTGTGATGTGGCCGATAGCCCATGTGACATAGGCGCCTTTGGGGAAAATTTCATTTGGCAAAATTTCAATATAGCCTTGTTTTCTTTTCATTTTATAAACCGAAGCAAGCGTCAAGCCCTGGTCCGGTTTTTCGGCAATAATAAGTTGCATTGAGGATCACATCCAGATTCATAATGTACATCCCTATTTTACCGTAATCGAAAGGTTTCGAGAATAGATTTCTTTCATTAAGGCAGAAAAGAGCCACTCCATTGGAACGACTCTTTCTTTGTTTCTATGAAACTATCTTCGTAAGGACGATGCTGAGGATTTTGACGCCATTCAGAAGGGCATCTAAATTGAAGCTCATGTTTGGGTGATGAAGACCTGGGGATAGATCTGTTCCAAGCCCCACCATTGTTGCCTGCAGTTGGGGAGAGGTTTCTTTATAAAAATGGAAATCCTCACCACCAGGCGTCACAGGTGGCGGAACCAACCCTTCTTCGCCAAGAACTTCAACAATCGCTTCTTCCACAATTTCTTCCATAAGCGGACTCGCTTCTGCTGCCACCATCGTTGCGATCGTTTCGAGATGGACCTCCGCATGATTAATCGCTCCAGCGTTTAAAGCAGCAAATTTGACCTCTTTTAATAATGACTTCATCACCTCATTGGACTGTGCGCGAACATCAACGCCAAATTCAGCATAATCTGGGATCGTATTTAGATTCGCACCTCCCGCCTGCACCATGGTTACCTTGGCAGAAGCAGATACGGTTGGGTCAACTTTGATCCCTTGAATTGCTTGTATAATCGCACTGAGCGAATCTACGACATTTACCCCGAGGTGAGGTCTCGCAGCATGAGCCTGAACACCCTTAATTTCTCCCTTTATCATCGTTGTTGCGCCATGATAGATGGCGGGTGAAGCTTGACCGAATTTCATTTCTTGAATCGGTCTGACATGTATGCCAACTAAATAGTCTAGGTCCTTAATTATCCCTTTTTCGATGATTGCCTTTGCCCCATCTCCGGTTTCTTCGGCAGGCTGAAAAATAATTTTGATTAATCCTTTTGGGGAAAAGCCGATTTCCTTTAAACAGGTTATCGTATGAAGAACCATCGTCATATGACCATCATGGCCGCAGGAATGGTTCTCCTGCCATGTTCCGTCTACCAACTGATACAAAGCATCCATGTCTGCTCGAATGCCAATCGTTGGCCCATCGTTTTTGTTCCCCCAATACCCGATCACACCGGTATGATCAGGGAAGGTTTCATAATGGATCCCCAGTTCCTTGAGCTTTCCGCATATATATTTTCCCGTTTCTATCTCATTCCAGCTTACCTCTGCGTTTTGATGCAAATGGGCATAAGTAGATTTAATCAGGTCCTCATGCTCCATCACCCATTTGTGTATGTCTGTGATCATTTTGAACCTCCAACATTTTATTTCGAACTGTAAAATAAAAATTGACTTTATTATATATTAGTGTGAATTTTTAAACAATGACCATTTTATTTTCCAAAACAGAAAAAAAGAATCTCGCCTTTTGAGATTCTCATTAATCATCCTCTATAATTCTTTCAATTTGGACAGCGGTATTATACCTTAAATCAATATGATGGCCGTCGACCTGAATGAGACAACGAATCGGGTCATATGGATTGATCATCGTAATCGTTCCAATGCTACCATCTGTTAATTTCACTCTTTTTCCAACTAAACTATTCATCATTTTATTTAAAAAGGTGAGAACAATGGTCGGGTCAAGCTTTCCATAGGCGTCCCTTTGCATCTGTTTCATCACCGTATAGAACGGGGAGGCTTGATGGTATACCCGTGACGAGGACATTGCATGAAAAACATCCGCAATTGCCACGATTTTAGCAAAATAACTGATCTCATCTCCTTGCAATCCTAAAGGATACCCCTTCCCATCTTCGCGTTCATGATGCTGCAGGGCAATAAGGGCGATTCTATGATCAAGAGATTCTATATCCTTAAGAAGCTCATACCCATAAATGGTATGAAGTCTCATTTCCTCGTATTCTTCTTTTGTCAGCTTTCCTGGCTTGTTCAATATTTCGGTTGATATTTTTGTTTTTCCGACATCATGCATGGAAGCACCAAGAGTAAGAACTGTCAAATCTTCATTTGAAAGATGGAGCCATTTTCCAATTAAATTAGCAATGATGCCAACACAAATCATATGTCTATATGTATATTCATCCTTCTCATTTAACTCATAGAACAAATGAAAAATATGAGGGATTTCCGATGCCTGCTGGATCGTTGGCAATATCGATTCCTGAAACTCCTTAATTGGAAGCCTAGCACCCGAACGCATATGTTTAAATATTTCTTCCATCTGTTTTGAGGCATCTTCAATTTTTCTACTAATCTCTTTTATCGTGAGACGATTATATGGATAGGTCTTACTTACCGTTTGA
>DLCS01000150.1 GCA_002480735.1 Bacillaceae bacterium UBA7792
AACTGACCGGAAGTGCTGCTGAACCAGAACCAACGGTTTCTAAGCTTGACAAGTCATATTGCTCTGCATTTGGATGATACACCATCGCATGAACCATGGCAGGAACGGCTGCAAAGGACTTCACGCGATGCTTTTCGATCACCTTAAATACCTCTTCCGCATCAAATTTTGAAAAAATGACGACAGAGTTTCCAAGCACCAGCATCCCGTTCATAATCCCGAATCCATAGATATGGGCTAAAGGCAGGACGCCAATCGTCGTTTCTCTCGTCTCTTTTTCACGCAGCTGTATTCCTGACGATGTATTCGCATACAAATTTTTATGGGTCAGCATGACACCTTTAGGCATACCTGTTGTTCCAGAGGTGTAAAGGATAACAGCGACATCCCTTTCGTTAATCTCCAAATCTATGTTTAGAGGTTCCTTGCATTCTATAAAAGCCTGCTGTAATTCTATGATTTCTACTTCCGTTTGCATGCTCATCTCAGGAGGGACTTCATCAATACAAATGATTGTCGGTTTATGCGATAAATTCGCTGCTGCTAGAATCATTTTTTCTAGTTGAACAGATGAGGTAATTATGGCCTTAGCTTCTGAGTTTTTCAGGATAAAATTAATTTCATTTTCATGAAGCAAATACATAACGGGGACGATGATGGCGCCTATTCCCATGACACCCTGATAGGAAAAAATGACCTCAGGACAGTTTGGCATACAGATTAAGACCCGATCTCCTTTAGTGACACCAAGGCTATGAAGGACTTTTGAATAGTTTCGAGAAATTTCCTTCGTTTCAATATTCGTAAAAACACGGTCCCCATAATAAAGCATGTTATATTCGCCAAACTTTTGGATATTTTCACTTAATAATTCTGTTAACAGCATGTTACCCACTCCAAACTTAAATATTTTCAAATGGTAAACGTCTGTCAAATAGCTATTTCCAACGATTAGTGATGACTGGTCATCTTATTGTGGCGGTTTTTCATTTCTATTTTCTTATGGTTTGAGGTCATGTAAGTGATTCCTAAAAGTAGTAGAGTAATAATGGCTGAGGTAATAAAAGGGGCGGAAACTGCGAAACTAAAAATCCATCCTCCCCAAATGGGACCAATAATTCTTCCCAAGCTATCCATGGAATGCTGCAGCCCCATGGTGATCCCTTGGCCCATTTCGTTTCGTTTAGATAGCAAGGCGGTTGTCGTTGGGCGGACCAATGAATGACCTAATCCGGTTAGTAGGCAGCCAAAAAAGAGCGCCCAAATTGCAGGTGAAAAACTAATAAAACAATAGCCTGCCGCTGTGATCATGAGACCTATTTTCGTAACCGTCTCGTCATCCCAATACTTATACACTTTTTGCAGAAGGAGGAATTGGACAACGACGGATGTCCCAGCTTGTGTGCTAAAGGCAAGGCTCACTAGGGTTGGGGATGCATCAAAACGGGCAATCATGAAATAACCAATCAATCCAAAAAAGCTTGAGGCAGCAAGGGATATACCGAAAATAATGGTGTATAAATCCCAATAGCCGGTCTTCGTTACCATGGCAAGAGATTTCCAAAATGATAGGGTCTCTCTTTTTGAGTCAGGTTGTACTTCCTCCGTATTTTCTGCCTTCGAATCTTTGATATATAAAACGATGAAGGGGAGAGTGATAAAAGCCAAGCAGCCCGCCACGATAAATGGAGCCATCACACCTAGGGGTGAAATCAGAGCGCCTAAGAAAGGGCCGCATAAAAAACCAAGACCATTGACGGCTCCCATTTTTGCTATCGCTTGACTTCTCGTCTTCTTATCAGTCTGGTCCGCAACCATGGAATACGCCGCTGGCTGAGTCCCTGATGAAAGGGCAGCTCCAATCATTCGCAATAAAAGTAATTGCCAGTAATTCTGCGCAAAGAGTAATACGAGAAAGGCAACACCAAAACCAAATACGCCAAACAACAAGACTGGTTTTCTCCCAATTTTATCAGCCATCCGTCCCCATAGAGGTGCAGTGATGAGCTGAGCTACCGCCCAAATGATAATTAAAGATGACATCTGCAGGGCTGAAAGATGTAAATCATTTGCTAAAAAAGGGAGTATTGGAAATACAATTCCATACCCTGTCATCGTCAAGAACATAATGAAGCCTAGTAAAAGAAATGCCTTCCTATTCATCAACTTCATCTTCTTTCACTTTAATCAAGGCTTTTTTTTGTTGATAACTTTTTAGACTGACCGGCCAGTAGGACTATCGCAAAATCTATATACTGACTGGCCGGTTAAATTCTGGTTTTAAAAAAACCTTATTCAATGGTTATAGAAGTTCCCCTACCTTCGCATGACCCTTCAAGAGGTTGCGCGCAATCGTACGGCGCTGAATTTCATCCGTTCCTTCAAAAATCCTGTACAATCTCAGCTCTCTATACCATCGTTCGATTGGCAATTCTTTCGTATAGCCCATTCCCCCATGGATTTGCATGACTCGGTCAACCACTTGGTTCGCCATTAATCCGCCATTCAATTTCGCCATCGATGATTGGTGGCGAGCATCCATTCCATTTTCAGCCATCCATGCTGCACGGAATACAATCCATTTAGCTGCTTCAATTTCAACGGCAGAATCTGCAATCATCCATTGAATCGCTTGACGCTCGGAAATTGGCTTTCCAAATGTCACCCTTGTTTGCGAATAATCAATCGCCATTTGCAATAACCGCTCGGCACTTCCAATGGCTCTAGCTGGAATCATGTAACGTCCTTGACCAATCCATTTCATTCCGAGGCTGAAGCCGTGGCCTAATTCTCCTAAAATGTTCTTTTCAGGAACCCTCACGTTTTCAAAGACAAGAGTCGCTGGTCCCCATTCCCCCATCGTGTGGATATACTCTGATTTCCAGCCCATCTCCCGGTCAACGAGGAAACATGTTACGCCTCCATTAGCACCTTTTTCTTTATCTGTTACAGCAAATACCATAGCGAAATCTGCTTCATTCCCTCCAGTAATAAAGACCTTCTCCCCATTCAAAACCCAGTGATCCCCGTCTTTTTCCGCTTTCATTTTAATATTTCTTGCATCAGAGCCTGCACCCGGTTCCGTAAGGGCAAAACAGGAACGTCTTTCGCCATTTATGAGAGGAATTAAATATTCTTCTTTTTGCTCCTCATTACATTCGTACAGAATATTGTCTGCGGATCCTCCAAAACTAAATGGTACAAAGGTTCTCCCAAGCTCCATCGCAATCAACACCGACATAATGGGTCCCAGATTGGCACCACCGTATTCCTCAGGCGTGTTAATTCCCCAAAAACCAATATCTCTTGCCTTTGTTTGTAGCTCTTTCACCTTTTCACTTGATATTCCATGTCTACCTTCTCTTTCATTTTTCAAAACTTCCTGTTCTAACGGCTTTAGTTCTTTATTAACAAAATCCCTAACCGTTTTCTGAATCATCTTTTGTTCTTCTGACAATGTGAAATCCATCTTTTCAACTCCCTAATTTTAAATTTAAAAAATGGACGATATGTAGGCATCACCCCTTTTAAATAACAAAATATAGAATTTATAAAATATTTCAAATATTTAAAATAAAATATATCAAATAATTAAAGCGTTTACAATTTGTTATTTTGACTTCTTTTGTCCGTTTTTGTCCATATAAGGGATAAATAAAAAATAGGGACAGAACTCCTAATTTTTTTCATAGACGAAAGAATTAGGAATTCTGCCCCTGGTAGTGCTGGCAAAAATATTAAATAGATGATTTCCCTTTCCTAAAAATAGATACAAATCAATCAGCACATAGGTCATTTAAATCATAGACTAAAAGAAAAGGGTGTTGATGAATGAAAAAATTTTTATACTTCTTTCTTGGGTTGATGGCAGTCATCGGTATGTCTGCTTGTAGTGAGAAAAAGGTGGTGGAGACACCGAATGAGGAAAATATGGTGACGAAAGAACCCACTAAAGAAGAGCCTGTTCAAGAGGAACCTACAACAGAAGAACCCGATACAAGTCCAGATGAACCAGTTGCAGAAGAACCGAAAGTTTTTCAAAATGCGGCATTTAAGGATGTCGTCGTAACAGAATCCGAGGAACAATACGTGATCACAGGAAAGGCGCAAGTTTTTGAAGGGGTGTTTCAGTATAAACTTCACGACGGTGACAAGGTATTACTGGAAGACCACTACCAAACGGCTGGTGCCCCGGAATGGGGAGATTTCGAAATTTTCTTCGATAAAGAGCTGGTCGAAAATACTCATGTTCTATTCGAGTTGTTTGTTTATTCAGCGAAAGACGGATCGAAGATTAATGTATTGGAAATTCCTATTCAACTATAGTAATGGATTAAGCCAGGACTTTAGCACCTGGCTTTTTCATATTTTTGAACAATCCCTCTTCTTTTTCAAGAAGGCTAAAATAATACCTAGAGTAGGTAGCCTCGGATTTTTGAGGCTCACAATAGTTTCTTCTTATCTTCGTGCTGCATATGTTCCAATTCAAGTCTCATTTTCTGTGTTTCAATTAGAAAGTTCTCATGCTTGAGCTTTTCCAATTCGATCTCGTCTTGTATCATTTTGTGTTTTAATTTGGATTGATTTTGAAAGTGACTCGTTATAATCGCTATGATCGGAATGGAGAAAATCATTATGACAGCAATTGTACCAGTCATGGTGCACCTCCTTATTTACTTTTCTATATTTTACCATGATTTGTGCTTCTAGTAATGTATTTATCGATTTAAGGTTAAGTGGCAGTGGCTACAGTTCTTTTGAACAAAGCAGGTTTGTGAGAAGTCAAGAGGCATCCTAAGCCATTACAAAGCCACAATCCTACGAAATCAGCCAAAAATTAAGACCAAATCAGTCATTCTGATTTGGTCTCCTAAAATGTAAATAAATAGAGTTGGAATACCTATGTTTGAAAGCATTATTTGTCCCTTTTTTCATACCTCAAGCCAAAATACCCCCTTTTTGCCTATAGGTGAGTATACCTTCTGAGGCTCGATAAGCGAGTGCCCCAACCGTCCCTGTTGGATTATAACCACTATTATGAGGGAACGCCGTTGCTCCAACGACAAAAACATTTTCTGCATCCCACATTTGCAAATAATTATTCACAGCCGATGTATTTGGATCTGCGCCCATAATAACGCCACCTGTATTATGGGTGGACTGATAGGTAGTAATATCATAAGGACCTAATTCCTCCAACGAGTCAATATGGTCTGCCCCCATTTCCTTCATAATGTCCACACATCGATCAGATAAATACTTGGCGAGCTGGCGATCCTGCTCTTCAAAATCAAACGTGATTCGAATCAAGGGGTCTCCAAATTCATCTTTGTAGGTCGGGTCGAGATCGAGATAATGATGCTTAAATGGCATACTCGCTCCTTGACCACCAACAGATAAGACGCGGTTTGCATATTTAATTGAATTTGCTTTAAACTCTTTTCCCCATGACGGAGTCCTTTTTGGAACCGTATTATTTGAAATCGGCCTCAAACCCGTTTGAGAAATAGCAATGGAACCTCCATGGATAAAGTTGAGATTGGAGTGATCAAAATTATCACCATTATAATCATCCACCACCATACCAAGCGCACCTGCACCCGCAAACGTATTAAATTCTTCTTTTTCGAAAAATCCAGTCGCACTTCCTTTTTGAACCTGGTAGGCATAATTCTTACCAATTACCCCATTCCCCGTCTTCGGATCGTAGGGACGACCAATATTTGATTGCAATAACAGCCTGACATTATTAAATACATAGCTTGTTAACACCACAATATCTGCCGGTTGTTCGATTTCTTCTCCCGTTGTCGTATCGATATACAAGACTCCGGTTGCTTTATTTCCTGATTTTAATAATCGTCTGACATTTGAATGGGTCCGGATCTCAAATTTCCCTGTCTTTTTCGCTACCGGGATCACAGTAACAACGGGGTCCGCTTTTGCACCATATTCACAGCCAAATCTTTCACAATAGGCACAATATTGACAGGCTGCTCTAGACACGCCATCTGGATTAGTATAGGCCTTTGAAAGATTTCCTGAAGGTCGGCTATATGGATGAAGCTTAAGTTTGATTGCAGCCTTTTTGAATTTTTCTAGCGATGGTGTCGTTTTCATCGGTGGTGTTGGATAGGGACTAGATCTTTTCCCTCCAAGTGGATTTTCTTCCCCAGATATCCCTGCCATTTTTTCAAATTTATCAAAATATGGCTCCAATTCGTCATAGGTGATGCCCCAATCCTGAATGGTCATTTCCTTAGGAATCTTCTTCTCCCCGTATCTTTCAATCGTTTTCTTACGAATTTCAAAATCGTAGGGTAGGAAGCGGTAGGTTTGTCCATTCCAATGAACGCCCGAA
This sequence comes from Bacillaceae bacterium UBA7792, assembly GCA_002480735.1. Classification (GTDB taxonomy): domain Bacteria; phylum Bacillota; class Bacilli; order Bacillales; family Cytobacillaceae; genus Robertmurraya; species Robertmurraya andreesenii. The sequence goes on from DLCS01000150.1 coordinate 6,362, forward strand.
CCTCCAAGATTATCTCCCAATAAAAAAGAACCATATTGACGCATGGGCAGCGCACGAAACTTCTCGTTTCCTCTGAACGTAATTGTTTCCTTCGAAAGGTCTTGAAACAGCTCATACCTTAATGCATAGCGTAGCTCGTCATGCACCATGAAATAATCCTCGGTTTTCCGCTCTTTCCCTCTTTCCAGTCCAACGCAATTGAGCCCCTGCTTTGTGAGTTCGGCGGCGATAATTCCCCCTGCCCAGCCAACACCCACGATGACAACATCTACCTTTGGTAATTTTTTTGCCACGTTATTTCACCTCTTTCAAATTCTCATGAATGTCCCATATGATCCTTCAGACTCTGTGGCGGAATCACTGTGTATTCCTTATCAATGACATTTGTATAGCTCATTTGACT